>JBOHMF010000100.1:0-11688 GCA_050730055.1 Allostellaceae bacterium | reverse complement strand
TCGCCGTACATCCCGGCCGGGATATCAAGCAGGGGACGCTCGCGGCGATCGAGCGGCAAAGCGGAGTCAAGCTGCGGAGGACATGAGACGATGCTGCGGTTCTATCCGGCTTTGATTGTTCAGGATGAAGGCGACGAGCCGGGCGACGGGTATGGCATCGTGTTTCCCGATCTTCCCGGCTGCACAAGCGCCGGAGAGACCGCCCAGGAGGCCGCCGAGAACGCCTTCGACGCGCTTGCCGACCATATCGAGCTGACGCTCGATGCAGGCGAGCCGGTTCCCGAGCCGTCCGCGCCCGATGCGCCGCTGCCGGATTGGCTTGTCAACGTCTCCGGTCGGACCGTCGCGAAAGTGCTGGTCCCGGTCGAGCTTCCGGGCCGCGCGGTGCGCATCAACATCACGATCGACGCGGGACTGCTCGCGCGCCTCGATCGGGCTGCCAGCGCGGATCACGACACGCGTTCAGGCTTTATCGCGCGTGCCGTACGCGAGCTGCTGGCGTCGTGACCCGCTGCCCCGCCACAGCGATCAGCTCGGCTCCTGCTCGGTGGTGGTATCACCGTCAAGAAAATTCGCCGCCCGATAGATCGCCCGGTTGGTCTCGACATTAAAGGTGAGCGGCGTTGCGCCCGCGGCGAATTGCGGGCGGGCGCGAATGCGGGCCGCCAGTTCGAGATGGTTGCCGACATCAAAATATTCGATCCGGTTCGGGTGGTAGCGCCCGAATTGCAGAAAGGTGTGGGTGCGCGAGGCGATCACCCGGCAGCCGAGCTCCAGCGCCTGCGCGATCGGCCCGGAGGCGGATTGCCCGACCTCCATATAGGGAAAGACCGCGGCATCGCAGACCGCCATCCCGCAGAGGAAATCCTCGTCGCTTGTGGGTCCGAGAAAGTGGATGCGCCTGGACAGGTCTTTTGGATGACCGATCAGGAGCTCGCGCATCGTCCCGTCGATCGCCACCGACAGCGCGGGACCACCCTCGCGCCAATGCGCGGTCAGCCGCTCCGGCACGGTGGCATCGACATAGCCGGCCTCAAACAATCCCGCGACGACCGGATCGACCGCCCGGCGCTGGGTGATCTCGTTCGGGTGGACGCTGCCAAAGATCAGGAGGTGATGATCGGGCGGCAGGTGGTGCATCGCCTTGACGGCCGTGTCAAAGCTCTTGTAGGGGCCGAGAAATCCGAAGACGCCGACGAGTTTCGCCGCGCTGGGGAGCGAATCGAGCAGGACGAAGCGGGCGCGCGAGGCGGAATTGCGGATGGTGCGGGCTTCCGCCTCGTCGAGAAAGGCGAGAGGGTGGTCAAAGACGTGGCCCAACCCGTGGACATATTTCATCTGCAAGGCGTCGCGGCGGTTGTGCACGATCACCGACACCGGCTTTTTGCGCTGGGCCCGGCGCAGCCGCAGGGCGACGCCAGCCGATAAGAGGCGGTGGCGGCGATGCGTTGCCGAGCGTGCGAGCGCCCGCGACAGATTGAGGCGCAGCAGGTCCTGCGCGCAGGACAGCCGGTCGAACGGTTCGGTTCGCAAGACCGTGTGAAAGGTCACCGACAGGCGCGGCGCCGCCGCGACGATCCGCGCCAGCCGCCGGTCGATGTCGCCGGCGCGGCGGCCCAGGGTTCCGAACTCCAACTGCACGTTGACCATGTCATAGCCGCGCAGTGCCTGACAGATTTCGCCGATGTGCCGGTCGGCGAACCGGCGGACGCGGCCGTGGGCATGGCGCAGCAGATACTGGTTGAGATCAAAGACGGTGACCTCGAAATCGCGGGACAACTGTCTTTCGAGCGCGCGGGTGTAGGCGGCAATGCCGCACAACTCGTCATAGGTTGAGATCAGCGCCAGCCGGGTGCCGGACGGGGGGATGACGGCGCGCAGCCGCGGGTGCCGCAGCGCGGGTTTTGGCGAAGTTGGCAAAGGCAGAGGGGCGGGTGCGAGTTCGAGGGTCGCCATAATGTTCTTCCCCCCTGTGTTCCGGTTCCGCTGGCGGCAAGGACGCGATCGCCGGACCTGATGTGTCAACGTGATGCGGCATCCGGGGCTTCTCTTCGGGCGGCTAGAGATGATCCCGGATCGATTGCACGATAAGGCTGCCGATCGCCCAGATCGCAAAGGCGACGAGAAAGACGACCCCGATCGCCAGCAGCCGGTGCGGATAGAGCGGCTCCTCGGGCCGGCTCGGCGCGATAAAGGTGGCGAGATAGATCTGCTGGCGGTCGGCATCCTGGCGCGCCCGGTCGAGCGCCTGAAGCGCGTGCTGGTAGGCGGTCTCGGCAAAGCGCCGCTCGCTTGCCAGTTCCTCGTAGGAGGTCATGATCCGCGACAGGACGCGGGCCCGGGTCTGCTCCCGGCTGGTGATCTCGCCGGATACTGCCCCTTCCTGCGCGGTCAGCGACTTGATGCGCGCTTTGAGGAGCTTGAGCGCGGGCGCGTCACCCTGCATGTAATGCTGGAGAACGGCGAGGCGGGTTTTTGCGCCGACCAGCTCCTCGCGGATCGCGGCGGCCAGAGCCGCGGTCGCATTCGCGCTCTGGCGCGGATCGATCACGCCTTCCCGGTCGCGGAAGGCGCGCAGCCGGGCCAGCACCGCATCGAGGCGCGCCTCGGCCTGTTGCAGGTCCGCCTCGGCGTGGCCGAGCGTGTCGCGGCGGGCCCGTGCCGAGAGATTGTTAACCACCTGCTCGGCGGCATCGCGGATGCCGCGCGCCAGGACGAATGCGTCCTGCGCGGTAAAGGCGCGCACCTTGACGGTGATGGTGCGGTCGGTCGCGTCGTAGAACGCATCGATCTGGCCGCGCCAATAGCGCGCCAGCGCCTCGACCGGCACGGGAGGGTGCAGCCGGGCCAGCCAGTCGGCCTGCGGGCGCGAAAAGAGCGCCGCCAGATCGAGGGTCTTGCCGAGATCGTCGACGATCGCGCGGCTCTCGATGTACTGCACGACCGCGTAGGAATCGGACACCGTCGGGGAGGCGGCGAGGCTCCCGAAAAACAGGCTGCCAAACCCGCCCGGCAGCGGCGCGACGCTCTTTACGCCAAAGCGGAACTCGACCACGTACTGCCCAGCGGCGATCAGGAGATAATAAGCCGCCGCGGTGAGCACCGGGATCGCCACCATGAGCACAAAGGACAGGAGGCGCAGCGACAGCACGCGGCGCCGCGCGGCATAGGGGCGCAACAGGCCGAGCGGGCGCACCTGTGTGACAGAGAGAGCCCCCTCCACGGGCGCGGGGGCCGGCAGACCGGAACCCGGCGGCGCAACAGTCGCGGGCGCGAGGGCGCCCACAGCGGCAGGCGTGCGGATTTTCGCGCTCTCCATCAGCCGTCGCCTTCGCGGTGTTGATAGGCGGCGAGCGCCACGCCGATGTCGTCATAGAGCGTGAGAGCGCCCTCGGCGAGGATCGCGCCGCGGTCGCAATATTGCCGGATCGTGGCGCTGTTGTGCGTCACCAGGACGATATCGGAGCGGGCGAGGCGGGCGCGAAAGGCTTCGGCGCATTTTGTGCGAAAGCGGGCGTCGCCGATCTCGGTCACCTCGTCGATCAGAAAGACGTCAAAATCGATGGCGAGGCACGCGGCAAAGCCGAGCCGCGCCCGCATCCCGGCGGAATAGGTGTTGACCGGCATGTCGAAGTATTCGCCGAGTTCGGCAAAATCCTCGACATAGTCGGAGGTGGCGCGCAGCGGAGCGCCGTAGATGCGCGCCAGAAACGCCACGTTCGCGCGGCCGGACAGACTCCCGTGAAAGGTCCCGCCAAAGCCGAGAGGGAAGGAGACCTGCACATCGCGGCGGATGATGCCGCGATCGGGCAGCTCCGACCCGGCAAGGAGGCGGATGAGTGTCGATTTGCCCGAACCATTGGCGCCGAGAATGCCGAAATTGTGCCCGGAGGCAAACTCGGCGCTGACATTGTCAAGCACGGTCCGGTGACCGGCGTGGGTGCGGTACGATTTTGAGACCTGATCGAGCGCGATCATGACGGTTCGTAAAGCCGGCGGCGCAGGCGGCGTTCGAGCGCCACCCCGACGAGCAGGGTCCACAGCGCCAGCACCACCAGATAGCTGCGATCGAGCCAGTGCGGATCATAGCCCTCGAAAAAGCTCGTGCGAAACCAGTCCACCGCCTGCAATACCGGGTTCCAGACCAGGATGTGGCGGATCCAGTCCGGCATGTTTGCCGGTACGTAAAAGATCCCGGAAATGAAATACAGGATGCGGGTCACCTGCGCCCAGATCTTATCCCATCCTTTCCAGAAGGCAGTGATCACGGCATTGAGAAAACCGATACCGCAGGCGAACAGCCATACCGCCAGAAGAGCCGCGCCCACTCCGCCGAGATCGCTGGGGACGGCGCGCTGCCCGATCGCGGTAAAGCCCGCCAGAAGGATGACCGCGACCACGAGATCGGTGGCCAGTTCGAGCAGCCCGCGGGCCAGTACCACGTCAAAGGTGCTGACCAGCGGCAATTGCAAGAGCGACCCGTTGCTGGTGATCGCATAGGTCATGCTGCTGCTGGTATGGACAAACAGATGATAGGGGATGATCCCGGTGTAGTAGAAAATGAAAAAGTAGCGGCCGATCGGCGGCTGGCCATGCATCAGCACCGCGAAGAACAGCGACAGCATCAGGATGTGGAGGATCGGCTCCAGCAAGGCCCAGCCGTAACCGAGCCGCGACTCGCCAAAACGGGTGCGGGTCTCGCGGATGATCAGCGCGTGCAGCACCCGCAACTGGGTGAGAAGCGCGGAAAAGGAGGTGCGCGGCGGACGGGGCTGGCGCGGCGGACGCGGTGCGTTCCGATCGAAAACCGCGCGATCGCCCTCCGCCGCGCCGAGGCGGCGGTTGAGGACGTGGCGCAGCGCCTCGGCATGGTCCCGGTCCTCCGGTGCCTCGTGGATCAGCGCCCCGCCGAGCGCGAGCGCCTCGATCGTGCGGCCGGCTTCGCAAAAGGCCGCGAACTGCGCGCGCCGGGCTGCTGCATTGGCGGGATCGAGAGCGATCGCCCGGCCGCAGGCGTCCGCCGCCGCCGCGGGGCGGGCGAGGCGAAGGAGCAGACCGGCGCGATGGAGGTGGTATTCGGCCTCCTCGGGAGCCAAGGTCAGCGCTTCGTCGATCGCCGCGAGCACCGCTGCGGGATCGCCGCGCAGCATCTCCGCCGCCGACAGCGCGCGCCAGGCCGCCGCGTCCGCGGGATCGGCGCGGATGATCGCGTCGAGGATGCCGACAGCCTCCTCCAGCCGCTCGCTGCGCAGCAGAAGCTCGGCCGCATGACGGGCGCTTTCGCGCTCATCGGGCGCGAGCCGCCAAGCCTGCACGGCCGATGCGACGGCACCGTCGCGTTCGCCCCGGGTCCACAGGACGGCCGAAAGGCGGCGCCAAACGGTGCTGTTCTCGGGTGCCGCCTGCGCCGCGCGCGAGAGATAAAAAGCGGCTTCCGCCGGACGGCCGGTCTGTTCCAGCAGGCAGCCCGCGTGGAAGGCGAACTCGAACGCGGCCGGATCGCGATCGCTCGCCCGTCTGGCGTGGTAAAGCGCTCGCTCGATGTCGCCGGTGGCCGCAAACGAGCCGCTCGCGTGCCGGTGGCCGGCGATCCAGTCCGGGCGCAGCGCCAGCAGGCGCTCGTAGACGATCCCGGCGGCGCTGTGATCCGCGCAGTTGCTGAACAGCCAGGCGCAGAACCGCAGCGTCTCTTCGTCGTCGGGTCTCAGGTCAAACGCGCGGCGGCCCAGTTCCAGCGCCTCGCCGTGCCGGCCGCCGTAACACAACGCCTCGGCGCGGCGGCAGCAATGAGCCGCCCGAGTGGCGAGCGCGGTGCTCCCGGATGGCTCTTCGGCCGGGACAGTGCGGAGACGCTCGGTGGCGGCGTCAGCCTGTACAGGGCCGTCATTGCGGCACGCACCGGCGTGCGACCCTTCGGCGAGATCCGCTGTGGACTCCATGGCCGCGCTGATGCCGTGGTTCTGTCATGTTTTTATCAGGTAATTTAACCTGCATCAATCTATCGGTTTGCAGAACTCGGGATTCGCAAAGCGCAGGCGGTGGTGCGCGACACGCCCGCCCCGGCAGCGGGCGCCCCGCCATGTATGCTCTTTCAGAAGCCCGGCACGGCCGGGTCGGATTATTCGAGATCGGCGAGCAGACTTCGGACTTCCCGGCTGAGTTCCGAGCGGGCCGCGCCGATTTCGGCGCCGCTCGCCCCTGCGGCAGCGCCTGCGGGCACCTGCTGGGCCGCGGCGGCCAGTCCCTCCATGACCACCCGCAACCGCGCTACGGCCGAATGGATCTCGGCCAGATCGGGAGCCGGATCGCGTCCCATCCCGCGCTCGGCCCCGCGATCGATAGCGGACTGCATCGCTCCGGCCAGAGCTTCGGCCTGCGCCGACAGCCCCGTCATCGTATCGACCAGCGAGATGCGGCCCTCATCGAGAGCATCAATGAGCCGCGCCAGGAGCTTGCCGATCGCCGAGGTGAGCGCCGCTTCCGAGCCGCCGGTACGGGCCGCGTCACCTTCCTCCCAAAGCCACGCCAGGCGGCGCAGCAGCTCGATGTCGAGCCGCTCGGCGGGAAGGCCGGAGATCGTCTCAAACAGCGGCTCCGCAGCCGCCTCCACGATCATCCGCCCAAAGAGGCCAAACAGCCCCAGGACCACGATCGCCGCGATCGCCGGCACGGCCGGGATGCCGGCGGGTGCGACCGCGAGAGCCGCGCCGGCATGGACAACCCCCAGGGCGGCCAGGACCAGGGCCAGCGCCAGGGCGGTGCCAAACTGCGTGCGCACCAGGGCGGCAGAATAGAGCTGGGTGATTTCGCGTCGGGCCTGAGCGGTGTCAAACCGGCTTTGCAGCACGATCCCGGCGCGCCCCCAGTCGCGGTCGAGCGGCCCGAGATCGAGAATGCGGGCCGCCAGCGGCTCCAGGGCGGTCGCGGCAAAGGCCGCCAGCCAATCCTGCTGGTTTGGCACGGCAAGGCGGGCGAGGCGGCCGCGCACGCGGAGCGCATCAAAGCCGATCGTCCCGGCAACCAGCACCAGGGCGACGAGGGCATAGACGGCAAGGCCGATCAGCACCAGCGCCGGCAGGTGATGCAGCACAAGGACCGCCAGATCGCGGCTCGGCAGGGTCGAAAGCGCGGACCAGACCCATGCGGCATCGACGGCAACGGCCGCGGCGAGCGCTGCCAGAATGATGATCCCTGTCCGCATCGAGCTTCCTCCGCGCCGCCGCAGCGACGGCACCCGCCTTGCGCGATCGCCCGCGGATCGCCTGAGCCTGACCGATGATCCGGCGCGACATCGCCAGGAGGCCGGTGCAATGGCTGCTTCCGTGCGTCCGCCGCGCTGTTCACCCGCAACAGAGCGCGCCGCGGCGGTCCCGTCCGCGCACTGTGACCAAAACCGGCGGCCCTGTCCAGTTTCCCGCCCCTTCCGTAAAAAACCGCTGATGCCGCCAAACGCGGCAACGCCGGCCCGGCTTGCGCGCCGCAAAAGCCGGCCGACCGGCGGGCGTTGACAGCCTGTCCGCACCGGGATTTGATCGTCGCAGAGCGGGAGAGAGCAATGGAAAAGCGGAATTTCGGCAGGACCGGGATCAGGCTGTCGGTGCTCGGGTTCGGGTGCGGCGCGGTTGGGGGGCTGATGGTGAAGGGCGCCCCCGCCGATCAGGAGCGGGCAGTGGCGCGCGCGCTCGAACTCGGCATCACCTATTTCGACACCGCGGCGATGTACGGCAACGGCGAGTCCGAGCGCAATCTCGGCCGCGTCCTCCAGAGCCTCAAACCCGATGTCGTGGTCGGCACCAAGGTGCGCGTGCCCGATGCCGAGCGCGGCCGGATCGGCGCCGCGGTGATCGCCTCGCTGGAAGCCAGCCTGAAGCGTCTGCAACGCGACAGTGTGGACCTGTTTCAGTTGCACAATCACATCACCGAAGCTCAAGAGGATGGCGCGCTGACGCCGCAGGCGGTGGGCGAGGAGGTGATCCCGGCCTTTGAACGTCTGCGCCGGGACGGCAAGACCCGCTTTCTCGGCATCACCGCGGTCGGCGACACGGCCGCGCTCGACCGGGTCATCGCGTCGGGCGCCTTTAATAGTGCGCAGGTGCCGTACAACATGCTCAACCCCAGTGCCGGGGCGGCCGTGCCGGCCGGCTATCCGGCCCACGATTATGCCGGTCTCTTTACCCGCATGCGGACAGCCGGGATGGGAGCGATCGCGATCCGGATGCTTGCCGGCGGTGCGCTGTCCGGCAGCGAAGAGCGCCATCCGCTCGGCTCGCCAAAGGTCGCGCCGATCGCCTCGGGCGCCGACTATGCGCGCGATGTCGCCCGCGCGCGGCGCCTCATGCCGCTCGTCCGGGAAGGCTTTGCCGGCAGCTTGATCGAGGCGGCGATCCGCTTTGCGATCGCCGACGAGACGGTGACCACAGCCCTCGTCGGCACCGCGACGCTCGCCGAACTCGAAGAGGCCGCCGCGGCGGTCGAGAAGGGACCGCTGCCGCCGGCCGCGTGCGACCGGCTCACCGCATTGCAACGCGGCTTTGCCGGCGAGGCGCGGTAAGAAAAACCTCCTGCGCGCGGCGCCGGTCTCACCACAGCGCGGCCACGCGGGCGGCGGCCGGTTTGCCGGCCACCATGGCCTGCACCAGGACCGGCGCGACCCCGGCCTTCTTCATCCCGATCGTCTTGGCGGCGCGGGCCGAGAGATCGATGATGCGGCCTGCGTGATAAGGACCGCGGTCGTTGACCACGACATCGACCGATTTTCCGGTTTTCAGATTGGTGACGCGCGCTGTTGTGGCAAAAGGCAGCCATCGGTGCGCGCAGGTCAGCGCCTGATCGTTAAAGCGGACGCCGCTCGCCGTGCGGCGGCCCTGCCAGTGGCTCCCGTACCAGGAGGCGATCCCGCGCTGCTGGACGAGAATGTCCTTGCCGGCTTTGACCCGTTTGGCCGTCAGCGCCGCCGGAGCCTGCTGAGCGAGAGGCGGTGCGGCGTGCGCAGACCCGAGATGACCGACCAGAAACAGCAAGGCCGAACCGATCCGGCATAACCAAGGATTGAATATGCGCTCACGCTGTGTGGTTCGCGAGTATGTCATGTCTTTATAAGCCCCCCTCCGCGAATGCGTTGTTACATTCGTTTACAGAGTGAGCGACACCGAGACAACCGGAGAATTTGCCGCATCGTTATGGTTGAATCGCTTTTGCAACGCCAATAGGATTTTTCAACTTACTGTTTTTATAATATTTTTAATAATTATGTTCTACGATGTATGATCATTTTCAATAATTAATACATAGATATATTGGGGTGATAAGGTGGCAGCGAGACAAACTCTGAGCACTCGATACGGCCGGCGGTGCGTCTGATCCGGCCACTGTTCTACCTTTGCGCGATGACCCGAAAGCGGTAAGAGTGGCATCGCGACTGTGGCGAGCGCGCTGCGGCCATCTCCGAACCTGTACCCTGTCGCCTCTCCCCACAGCCCGACAGGCATGCCTGTCATGCCCTCTCGCCCCTCGACTCGATAAGCCAGACAGATAGTATGCACCCTTATTATCGGTCGGCCGGCTGGCGCGTCGGGCAGGCCGGGGCTAAGCTGGGACAAGCGACGAGAGGATGATGATGGCGAGCGGATGGAGCGATCGCGAGATCGCGCTTGGCGAGGTCGGGATCAAGCTTGCCCGCGGCGGCAGCGGCCGGCCTCTTCTGGTGCTGCATCACGATACCGGCACCCTGCCGCGGCTGCCGTTCTATGACGCTCTGGCGCAGCATTTTGACGTTCTCGTGCCGGGCCATCCCGGTTACGGCCGCTCCGAGCGAGCCGACTGGATGCGCCACGTGCGCGATGTCGCAGTGCTCTACCAGTGGATGCTGTCCGCTCTGGAGATCGAGCGGCCCACGCTTCTTGGCCTCGGTTTTGGCGGGTGGATCGCCGCCGAGATGGCGGCGATGGCGCCCCGTGCCTTTGACCGTCTGATCCTGGTCGGAGCGATGGGGGTGAAGCCGCCCGAGGGCGACATTCTCGATCAGGCGATCCTCAGCTATCTCGATTATGCGCGCGCCGGCTTTCACGACCCGGCCGCCTTTGCCCGCGTCTATGGCGAGGTCTCGACCGATCAGCTTGTCGAATGGGACCTGTGCCGCGAAATGAGCTTCCGCATCGCCTGGAAGCCGTACATGTACAGCCAGACCCTGCCGCATCTCCTGGGAGGGATTGCGGCGCCGGCGCTGGTCGTGTGGGGTGAGAACGACCAGGTGGTGCCGCAAAGCGCCGGCCGGCTTTACGCCGCGCGGCTGCCGCGGGCCCGTTTTGAGACCGTCGCGCGGGCCGGCCACTGCGTTGATATGGAAGAGCCGGAAGCGCTCGCCCGGCTCGTCGCCGCCTTTGTCGCGGGCAACTGACGGATCGGCCGCGGCCCGCGCAGCCCAGGAGGAAAGCCATGTTCACGATGTACTTCACCGAGCAGCCGATGTCGGCCTACCCGGCCCAGACCGGGCTCGAATTCGGCGCCACCGCGCTGATGTTCTCAAACAAGTATTTTGATCCGGTCGCCGGCAGCCGGCTCTATAACGAATATCTGGAACAATATATCTATGCCGAGGAGATGGGCGTCGAAGGCTTCATGCTGAACGAGCACCATAATGCGCCGTTCTGCATGCAGGCCAAGTGCAACATCTTTGCCTCGATCCTCGCCGCGGTGACAAAAAAGGCAAAGATCGTCCTGCTCGGCAATCCCTTGCCCCTGGCCGAGAACCCGGTGCGGCTGGCCGAGGAGCTGGCGATGATCGACATGATCTCAAAGGGCCGGCTGGTGTCGGGGTTTGTCCGCGGCGGCGGGCAGGAGCAGCTTGCCAACGGCGTCAACCCGGCCTTCAACCGCGAGCGCTTTGAGGAGGCGCACGATCTCGTCACCAAGGCGTGGACGACGGAAGGTCCGTTCCGCTGGGAGGGCACGCACTACCAGAACCGTGTCGTCAACCCTTGGGCGGTGCCGCTGCAAAAGCCCTACCCGCGCGTCTGGATCCCCGGCGTCCTGTCAAAGGAAACCATCATCTGGGCGGCAAAGCAGCGCTATCCCTATATCGCGCTCAACACCTCGATCGAGGCGACCAAGGCGATCTGGAAGCTCTACGACCAGGTCGCGGCCGAGATGGGCTACGAAGCCGGCCCGCAATACCGCGGTTACCTGCATCAGGTCCATGTCTCCGACAGTGAGGAGAAGGCGGAGAAGAACGCCCGCCAGTTCCTCTGGATGCAGGGCGAGTTCACCGGTCTCGCGCATCCGGTGTGGTCGAGTCCGTCCGGCTATTTCTCGCCCGAGCACCGCCGCCAGTTTGTCGAGTTTGCCGTGGGCCGGGCCGAGAGTCCGCGCGGCCGTCCGACCTTTGAAAAGCAGGTCGCCGACGGCCGGGTCCTCTATGGTACGCCAAAGACGGTGATCCCCAAACTGCGCCGTGTCCTCGAAGAGACCCGGCCCAGCATTTACGGGCTGTGGGGCAATGACGGCGGGGTCAGCCACGAGGACGCAAAGACCTGCATCCGCCTCCTGGGGCAGGAGGTGATGCCGGCGATGCGCGAGATGGGCAAGGAATTGGGCCTCACCGACCCGTTTGAGGCCAAGACCCCGGTGCATTACCGCTATTCGACCGATCTGAAGCGGATGCCGCAGGCGGCGGAGTAGGACCGGTCTCAG
>JBOHMF010000099.1:0-11727 GCA_050730055.1 Allostellaceae bacterium | reverse complement strand
GGGCTGGTCCCCCCTCTCCCGCATTGCGGGAGAGGGTGCCGGCTGCCGGCGCCACCCGCGGGCCAAGCCCGCGGGCTAAAGGCCCACGGCGGGAGGCGGGTGAGGGTTTTTGATCAGGCTCGCGTCAGCCTACCGCCTGCGCGGCGAAGCCTCTTTCGCCAATTCGGAAGTAATGTCGGCAAAGGTCACGGCGAGCGAGGTGCGCACGTCGATCACGGTCGGCGCGCGCGCCGCGAGCGCCTCGGCGAGAGCGGAGCCGAGCGCTTCCGGGTCTTCGATGCGCACGCCGCGGCAGCCCATCGCGCGGGCGATCGCGGCGTGGTCAAAATCCTTGAACTCGGCGGCGAACGGCCCCGAGCCGTGCAGCACCCAGCCAAGCGCGTTGTTGTTGAAAACCACCGTGATGATCGGGATGTCGTGTTCGAGCGCGGTCATCATCCCGTTCATCGTCATCGCAAAGCCGCCGTCGCCGCAGACCGCGACAACCGGCCGGTCGGGATGGACGAGCTTGGCGGCGAGCGCCGCGGGAATGGCAAATCCCATCGGCCCCGATCCCGCCGCCTGCAAAAAGCCCTCGGCCCGCTTGGTCTGATAGAAATGCGTCATCATGATGCGGTTCTCACCAGCATCGCAGCAGACGATCGCATCCTCGGGCAGGCCGCGCATCAACTCGCCAATCGCACGCTGCGGCAGGATCGGCTTGTCGTCGGCAAAATAGGCGCGGTCGTTAAAGTAGCCGTGGCGCTCGCGATGCGCCTTGACGCGCCCCTCGGCCGCGGCCCGGCGGCCCGCATCGCGCCCGCCGATCTCGGCTGCCAAGGCGTCGAGCGCCGCTGCGGCGTCGCCCAACAGCACATGCTCGGCCGGATAGGTCCACGAGGCATTCCGCGGCTCGATATCGATCTGGATAAAAGTCTGGCGGGTCGGATCGAGGAGCTTCTTGTTCTCCCAGGCGGTGTCGGTCGGACCGAGCTTTGAGCCGACAACGAGGACAAGATCAGCTTCGCCGATGCAGGCATTGGCCGCCGCCGTGCCAAAGTTGCCAAAGACGCCAAGGGCCAGGGAATGCGTCTCGGCAAAGGTGCCCTTGCCGGCCGCCGTCGTCGCCACCGGCAGCCCGGCCGTCTCGGCGAGCCGGCGCAAGGCGTCATATCCCTGCGCGATGCGCACGCCATTGCCGGCGATCAGAACCGGCCGTTCGGCGGCAAGGAGCGCCCTGGCCGCGGCGGCGACGCGCGCCGCGTCCGGCGCGGGCGGCGGCGGCGGCAGGTAATGGCGCGTCGGATAGAGCATCGGCTGCGAGTCGGGGGCGACCGAGCCGGCAAGAGCGTCATGCGCATAAAGGACCGCGACCGGCCCGGGCTGGCCGGCGAGCGCGTGCTTCAGCGCGAGCTGCGTTGCCTGCACCGCGGCGATCGGATCGTGCGCCTGCATCACGTGCTTGGTCACGCCCGAAAAACTGCGCCGCGCATCCCAACTGCCCCAGTCTCCGGTGCCCTGCTGGTAGGGCGCGTGCAAGGTGAAACGCGGAGTGTCACTGAAATCGGTCAGCAAGAGCATCGGCGAACTCGACAGATAGGCTTCAATCGTGCCGATCATGCCGTTGCCAAGTACCCACGGCCCCTGCCCCAAAAGGACGCCCGGGCGCCGCGTCAGCCGGCCGTAGACCTCGGCCATCACCCCGCCCAGCGATTCCTCGCGCACCAGCATCGTGCGGATCGAGTTCTGGACCTTGCCGAGGGCGGAAACGATGCGGCCGGTATGACCGCCGGAGATGCCAAAGACCATCTCGATCCCGGCTTCTGCGAGCACCCGCGCGACCAGTACGTTCGCCGGCGTCTCCTCGCTCAGCATCCGCTCAACCGTCATCGCCGCCTCCCTTCACGCATCGATCTTGGCAAAGCTTGCCCCCGCCGCGCCGGGAACACAACGTCCGCCGCTTGCTGATAGCATCAGCAGCCGTTAGTTACTCTCGTCCCGGGAAAGCCGGGACCCATGGCGGAAATGGACCCCGGCTTGCGCCGGAGTGGCGGGAAGAGGGTTCAGCGAGGGAAATACGCGCATGAAACTGAGCCTGATGATCCGCGGCCAGCACCCGCAGGGCGAGGACATGCGCGCCCGCCTCGCTGACGATCTGATGATGGCGCGGCGCGCCGAGGCGCTCGATTTTAACGCGGTGGTCAAGGGGTCGCATTACAGCGCCCATCCGCTGCAATCGGTGCAGCAGTTTCCCTTCCTGGCCCAGGTCGCGGCATTGGCGCCGCGATTGCGCCTGGTCGCCGGTCTTGTGCTGCTGCCGCTGCATAAGCCGCTCGACCTCGCCGAACAGCTTGCCAGCCTCGACATCATGTCGGGCGGCAAGCTGGTTTTTGGCGCCGGTCTCGGCTACCGCGATGTCGAGTTTGCGGCATTTGGCGCCGACCGGCGCCAGGCGGCGGCGCGGTTTGAGGAGTGCCTCGCGGCCATCAAGCGGCTGTGGAGCGAGGATTTTGTCGATATGCAGGGGTCGCATTTCACCCTCGCTCATGCCAACGCGACGGTGAAGCCGGTGCAGCAGCCGATGCCGCCGGTGTGGATCGGCGCCAATGCCGATGTCGCGGTCCGGCGCGCGGCGCGGCTCGGCGACTGCTGGTACATCAATCCGCAGAATTCGCTCCAGACAATCGCGCGGCAACTCGATGTCTACAAGCGGGCACTCGACAAATACGGCAAGCCGTTCCCGGCGGAACTGCCGATGCGCCGCGAGGTCTTTGTCGCGCCGACACGGGCCGAGGCGATCCGCCTCGCCCGCCCCTATCTCGAAGTCAAATATCAAGCCTACCGCGAATGGGGCCAGGATAAGGTCATGCCGGCGGGCGACCATTTTGACCACGGTTTTGAGGACCTGCTCGACGACCGTTTTCTCTTTGGCGCGCCGGCCGAGGTCGTGGCGCAACTGCTCGATCTGAAAAGACGGCTCGGCGTTACCAACCTTGTCGCTTCGGTGCATTGGCCGGGCATGCCCGTGAACCTCGCCCTCGATCAGATGCAGCTGCTCGCCGAAGAGGTCATGCCTGCCCTGCGCGGCGCGTGATAAGCCCGGAGAAATCGGCTCGCCTCTTTGGCCGCGGACGGGTAGCCTGGAGCCGCGTCCGGCCGAGGAGAAGGCGATGAAGTTTGGCATCTTTTATGAATTGCAACTGCCGCGCCCGTGGCAGCCGGGGGACGAGTTCCGGCTTTATCAGAACGCGCTCCAGCAGGTCGAACTGGCGGACCGCCTCGGCTACGATTTCGCCTGGGAGGTCGAGCACCACTTTCTTGAAGAATATTCGCATTCGCCCTCGCCCGAGGTGTTTCTCGGCGCCGCCAGCCAGCGCACAAAGCAGATCCGGCTGGCGCACGGCATCATGCAATTGACGACGGTGCATCCCGCCCGCGTCGCCGAGCGCATCGCGGTGCTCGATCTGATCAGCGGCGGCCGGGTCGAGTTCGGCATGGGCGAGAGCGCCAGCGTCACCGAACTCGAACCCTTTGGCTGCGTTTTTGAGGAGAAACGCGCGGTGTGGGAGGATGCGGTCCGCGCGTTGATCCCGATGTTCCAGGACGGCGGGTCGGAATACCACGGCCGGTATTTCGACATGCCGCTGCGCAACGTCGTGCCAAAGCCGTTGCAAAAGCCGCACCCGCCGTTGTGGACCGCCTGCTCGCAACTGGAAACGATCGAGATGGCCGGGCGCCGCGGGTTGGGTGCGCTGGCCTTTCAGTTCCTTTCCGCCGAGGCCGCCCATGCCTGGGTCCACGCCTATTACAACGCCTTGACCAAGCGTCTCGACAAGCTCGCCGATTACCGGATCAACCCGAACGTCGCGGTCGTGAGCTATTTCATGTGCGCCGAGACCGACGAGGAGGCGCGGCGCCGCGCCGAGGGCGCGCCGTTCTTCCAGTTCGCCCTGCGCTTTTACGGGCTTTCCGCCAATCGCGAGCGGCCCAAGCCCGGCACCGTCGATCTCTGGGACGAATACGAGAAATGGAAGCGCGCCAACCCCGAAGGCCACGCCCGCGCGCTGTCGGGCGGTCTGATCGGCTCACCCGAGACGCTGCGGCGCCGGCTGCGCCGCTTTGCCGACTC
This sequence comes from Allostellaceae bacterium, assembly GCA_050730055.1. GTDB lineage: Bacteria > Pseudomonadota > Alphaproteobacteria > ATCC43930 > CGMCC-115725 > AP-15. The sequence goes on along the minus strand of JBOHMF010000099.1, from coordinate 7,619 downwards.
CCATGTCGATCAGGTGATCCTCCTCAACCAGGCGGGCCGGAACACGCACGAACACATCTGCGAGAGCCTCGAACTCTTTGCCCGCGAGGTCATGCCCGAGTTTCACGCGGGCGAAGCCGGACAACTCGCCTGGAAAGAAAAGGTGTTGAAGGGTGAGATCACGCTGGAGGAGATCGACACCGCCCCGTTCCGCGACCGCTACGGCCCCAACTCGGTGCAGATCGCGCGCCCCGCGGCGGAGTAGAGGAAAGGGGATGAGCGAGGAACGGGTGACGCTCGACTTGCTGGGTGCTCGCGTGCTGACACTCAGCGCCGAAGTGCGCGATCTGCAACAGCGGTTTACCGGTCTCGAAGCGCGGCTGGGGGCACTGGGAAGCCGGTTTTCCGGGTTCGAGATCGCCATCAACGGCCGCCTCACCGCACTCGAAACCCGTTTTGGCGCGCAGGAGGAACGGATGAACAGGCTGATCTCTCTCGTCGTGCGGATCGCCGAGCGGATCGAAGCCCCGCGGGAATAGAGGCCATGCCCGAACCGCTTCCCGCGCTGCCCGAACTGCGCTTTGCCGAGATCCCGGCAGCCTCTCGATACCGCTATCTCGGCGACCGGTTCAGCTACATGGAGGCCGGGCAGCCTGACCTGCCGCCGGTGCTGCTGCTCCACGGCATCGGCGCCAATTCGCTGCACTGGCGCTTTCAGTTGGCGGGACTCGCCGACCGCTTCCGGGTGATCGCCTGGAACGCCCCCGGTTATCTGTTGAGCGACAATCTGCGCGCGCTGACGCCGACCGGGCGCGACTATGCCGATGCGCTCGCCGATCTGCTGGCGGCGCTCGGGATCGGCGGGTTTGATGTCGTCGCCAACTCGTTTGGCACGCGCGTCGCGCAGGGATTTGCGCATTATCACCCCGGCCGCATCGGCCGCGCCGTCTTTACCGGCACGAGCGTCGCCCGCACCCTGTCGCCGGAAGAACGCGCGCACAGCCTTGCGGCGCGCGCCCGGATGATCGAGCGCGGCGGCTTCGGCTTTGGCGAGCGCGTCGCGGCGCTCATCGGCTCGGCGGCATCGGCGGAGACGGCGGCGCTGGTGCAGCACACCTTGCGCGCGACCAACCCCGCCGGCTTTATGCAGGCGGCGCGGTTTGGCGTCAGCGGCAACGCGCCGCCGCTCGGCGCCGGTCTCGCACAGCCGTCGCTCCTGATCATCCAGGGCGAAGAGGACCGCGTCACCCCGGCCGCGGCCAATGCCGAATTGTTCGCCGCGGCGCTGCCGCAGGTCCGGCTTGCCGGCGTCGGCCACCTGCCCGAGGTCGAAGCCCCTGAGCGCGTCAACCAACTGATCCGCGATCACCTCGCCACAGCAGGATAGTTTATTCCAAGCCTCTTTGATGAGAACCCATGTCAGTGATTGTCATTGCGAGCGCAGCGAAGCAATCTCCATGAGCAAAGCGTATTTGGATCAAGATTGCTTCGTTGCTTCGCACCTCACAATGACAAGCCATTTTTGCTATCATTGTGAGCCAACGGGTCCGCACTTCGCTGCGGCCCGTTACCCTATCTAATTCAGCTTGGCGCCCTGGACGTTCATCTTTACGCGCCAGACCTCGTTCCTGGCCGCCTCCGTGATATACAGGTAATCACCGTGAAACGCGCAGTTGGTGGTTTCAAGGCCACCCTTGGGCGCCACCTTGATCGTGCCGACGATAAACCCGTCCGGATCGAGGACGACGACCTCGCCTGCCATGTAATGAGCAGCATAGATGTCGCCTTTCGCATCCACGCACATGCTGTCGAGACCCCAGCCGCCGTCCACATACGCCATGACATGGGCAAATCCGATATTGATGTCGCCCGGCGAGGCGATCGGTACGGCGATCACCCGTTGATTGCTGAAGTCATCGATATAGAGAGTCTTGTTGTCAGGAGACAGGGCGATGCCGTTCGGAAATGCCATGTTGTCGATCAGCCGCGTGATCTTTTTTTGCGGAGGCGGTGAAATATAATACACATCGCCGCGCTGGTTCAGCGGGCTCGTGCCCCACGGATCGGTGAAATAGACGCCGCCTTCCTGGTCGATAATCAGATCGTTCGGCCCTTTGAAGTTCTGATTGTTGAAGTACAGCATATATTCGCTGAATTTTCCGGTTTGCAGGTCCACGGTGAAGACGCCTTTCTTGCGATCGACGCCGTAAATTTTGCCGTCATGGAATTTCAACCCCTGCGGCTGGCCGCCGGTATTGACAAGATGCGAGCACTGCCCGGTCGGCGTCACCTTCTCGATATATCCGCTGTTGATGCTGACCATGTAGAGATTGCCGAGGTCGTCGAAAGTCGGCCCTTCGAGGAAATCGCCGCACTGGACGAATTTTTGCACCTCGCAGGTCCCGCAGAGATCCGCCATGGTGACCGTCGGCGACTGGCCTTGCGGGGCCGTTGGTGCGGGTTTGGGGGTCTGCGCGGTCTGCGCATACGCCGGTGTCGCCACCGCAAGAGTGGCGGCCAGACCCGCCGCCCAGAACCATACGCTGCGTGCCATCGTTTCCTCCCATCAGAGTGTTCTCTTGCTCCCGATCCGAGATCGGGAATCAACCCGGCGAGAGCACGCCCGAGCTCCGGCGAGGAGCCTCGAACGGGCCACCATCCAATGTTCTTTTGGAAAGAATACCCAGAATCGGCGATTTACAAAGTACGATCCGGATCCCTAATACTGCCCCTTCGGCTCCAGACCAAAGGCGTATTGCCCGTACATCGTGCCGACCGCGTCCCAGTTGAGGCTGACGTGGCGGGCGACCGCGTTGGCGTCGCGCCAGGCGCGCTGCACCGGGTTGGAGAGATGGAGACCGGCGCCGCCGGTCGCGGCGTTGAGCGCCTCGACCGCCTGCACCGCGAGCCGGGTCGCATATGCCTGGTTGCGCCGGACGCGGATGCGGTCGGCAACCGCGATCTCTTCGCCGGCAGCGAGCTTGCGGTGGGCCTCGCGCATGTCGGTGAGGAGGATCAGTTCGGCCGCCTCGACCGCGGCGGCGGCCTCGGCGAGGCGCAACTGCACGGTCGCGAACTCCCGCATGCGCAGATTGCCGCCGGCGAGCGCGCCGCGGGTCGTGCGCCCGCCGGTCATCTCCAGATAGGCGTTGAGCGCGCCCTTGGCGGTGCCCACCGCGGTCGATGCCAGCATCGAGGCGCCGAGCATCAGCAAGGGCAGCCGGTAGATCGGGTTCTTGTGATAATGCCCGCCCGGCGTCGTCCCGGCCCGCGTGTCGGAAAACGACAGGACGCGATGCGCCGGGACAAAGACATCGTTGACGGCGATGTCCTTGCTGCCGGTGCCGCAGAGACCGCAGACAAACCAGGTGTCGATGATCTCGCACTCGGCGACCGGGAGCAGAAAAAAGGCGCCCGCGTGTGGCGCCTCGCCCTCGGGCGCGGCGATCATCGCGCCAAGCTTGCCCCACTCTGCGAGATCGCACCCGCTGGCAAACGACCATCGGCCGGTGAGGCGATAGCCGCCCTTGACCGGGACCGCGATACCGGTCGGGGCAAAGCAGGCAAAGGTGAACGGGTCGGCATCCTCCGCCCAGATCTCGCGCTGCGCTGCGATCGGCCAGTGCGCCAGCGAGAGACCGTTTGAGACCGCGCCGTTGACCGTCCAGCCGGTCGAGGCGCAGGCCGCCGAAATTTCGAGCGCGATCCGGAGCGCCACCTCGCCGTCGTATTCAAACCCGCCAAACTCCCGCGGCCGGCAGGTGCGCAAGAGTTCGGCGTCGCGGATGCGTTGGACGATGTGCGGGAAAAGGGCGCGGTTGCGCTCGGTCTCCTCGGCGAGCGCGCGGATGTCCGGGACCATGGCGCGGGCGCGGGCGATGAGTTCCAAGGCGCTCGGGACCGGAGGGCGGCGGATTGCGGCAAGGCTCATGCGCGGCGTCCGGATGGTCCAGGATGGGGCCGAGTTTGGCAGATCCCGCCCAATTGTGCGATATCCGGCGCGCGACCGCTCTATATTCTCCCCGTCAATCGCGGAGGATGGCAAAGGTGGCGCGCAGAACGGTCGATGTCCTCACTCTTCAGCGCCTTCGCGCGGAGGATCGCGCGCGGATCGCGGCGGTCGATCCGGCGGTGCGGCTGACCGACGCCGGCGGCTGGCTTGACGGCGAATACCGGGAAACCTGGCCGGCCTATGCGGCCGCGCGCTATGTGCGGCCGGACTCCGCCGGCCGGAGCACGCGCGAAGAGCGCGACCGGCTTCTTGCCGCCGCCGAAGTGATCCTCGGCGGCTTTCCCTTTCCGCTCGATCTCAAGGCCCGCGCGCCGCGCCTCAAATGGTTTCACCAGCGCCCGGCCGGAGCCAGCAACCTGCGCCTTGGCGATCTGTGGGGCAGCAACGTGATCGCGACCACCTCGCGCGGCGCCGGCAACACGCTGGCGATGGCGGAATATGCGATGGCCGCCATGCTCCATTTTGCCAAGGGCCTCCAGCGCGCCCCGCTGGACCGCGCCGCGGCGGCATTTGACCCGCGCGCCTATCGCCCGCTGCTCCTGGCCGGCAAGACGCTGTGCGTGGTCGGGGCCGGCGGGATCGGGTGCGAGGTCGGGCGCCTCGGCGCCGCGCTCGGCCTGCGGGTCATGGGCACAAAACGGCAGGTCGCGCCGGGAGAGCCGCTGCCGCCGGGCTTCAGCCGGCTTGGCGCGGCCGGCGATCTCGACACTCTTCTGCCGGAGAGCGATTTTGTCGTGGTCTCCTGTCCGTGGACGCCGGAGACCACCCATCTGTTCAACCGGGATCGTCTGGCCGCGATGAAACGGGACAGCGTGCTCATAAACCTGGCGCGCGGCGAGATCATCGACGAGGCGGCGCTGGCCGAGGCGATCGAACGGGGCCATCTGCGCGGCGCGGCGCTCGATGTCTATGCCGGCGAGTTCGAGCATCCGCCGCCGGCCCGGTTGTGGCAGAACCCGAACGTCCTCATCACGCCGCACGTCTCGGGCGCCAGCGACGACGAGCGCCACGGCGCCATCGCCCTGTTCTGCGACAATCTGCGCGCCTATCTCGACGGCCGACTGCTCAAAAACGTCATTGACTGGGAACGGGGGTATTGAGAGCGGTCTTGCCCCGGAAGCGCCGGGTTTACCCGCTCAACCCGGCGGCATCGCCGCCAGGATGCCCTTGGTGACGAGGACGCTGAAATCGAGCATCCCGAGACCGATCGCGACCACGACCAGCCAGACATTGATCTTGCGGGAGATCTGATCGAGGCGGGCCAATTGCTGTTTCATCGCGCGCAGTCCCAAAATTCTGCCCTTGGCTCTGACATAACCGCTTCTTGCTGCATTGCAACATCAAAAGCCATGAGGAAATAGCATGGCTTGGGCGACACCATTCGCGCGCCCGGATAATTTTCGCTTAACCCGCACAGCCTCGGCAGGGCGCGCGGGCGCCGGAGGGCGTCACGCCTCTGCGTAAACCGGGATCACGGCGCCGCGCGTTGCGCGATTGGCAGGCGAGACCAGAAAAGAAATGATCTCGGCCAGCGCGGCGGGGGCGACCCAGCGCGCCGGCTCGGCCCCCGGCATCGCCGCCCGGTTGGCCGGGGTGTCGATGATCGAGGGAGCGAGAGCGTTGATCCAAATTTCCTCCGGGGCCAACTCCTCCGCCAAGGCCTGGGTCAACGCCGCCACTGCCGCCTTTGCTGCGGTGTAGGCGGCCATCCCCGCGCCGAGCCGCGGCTCCAGCGCGGGGCGCGCGGCGATATTGACGATGCGCCCGCCCTTCAAGCCGCCTGGACCGGGTCCGCGGCGGGCGCGGATCGTGGCGACCGCCGCCGCCGTGCACAGAAAGCACGACAGCGCATTGAGGCGGAATTGCGCGAGAAAATCGGCCGCTGCGATTTCGGCCACCGGCGCCATCGCAAAGCCGCCGGCGAGATGGACCGAGGCCCACAGCGGCGGCAGGGCGCCATAAAAACGCACCACCGCCGCCTCGTCGGTCAGATCGACCGCGCGCACGATATGGACGCCGTCATCGCTCCCATAGGGAAAATCGTCGAGTTCGGCGGCGATCAGGTTGGGCACGTGGCAGATCGCGCCGGCGGCGCGCAGCCGGCCGACAACGGCGCGGCCGAGGGCGCCGGTGCCGCCGGTCACGACGATATGGCTTCCGGTCAGATCGGCCATCGCAACCCCCTTTCTGGCGCAGTTTGTGATAGCACGCTCACGACGGCGGCTCCAGAGCGCTCCCATCATCGCCCGGTCGCTCCGGCGCCGCGCCCATCAGGCCGCCGCGCGGCAAACCCGCCATAAACGCAAGGCGCAAGGCGCAAGGCGCAACTATAGTTCTAGGCCGGGCGCGCCGCCGGGCCTTTCAGCACCTGACCGGCGCAGGCGCCGGTCGCATTGCCGTTTTCGATCGCGACAGCGCCGTTGACGATGACCGCCGCGATGCCGTCCGCCTTGATCACGAGCCGGCGTGCCCCGCCCGGCAGATCGCTTTCGACCACCGGCAGGCGCGGCTTTATGCGCGCCTCGTCAAATATGACCAGATCGGCGGCATAGCCGGCGCGCAGCAACCCACGATCCGGCAGTTCCCAGGCCGAGGCGTTGTCAAAGGACAGCATGCGCACGGCCTGTTCGAGGGTGAAGCGCTCTTTGTTGCGCACCCAGTAGTTCAGCATATGGGTCTGCAGCAGAAATCCCATCTCCTGACAGACATGCGCGCCGGAATCGGAGAAGGTCGCGAGCGTGCGCGGGTGTTCGAGGAGACCGAGCACATCCTCCGGCGACTCGTTGACGATCGGCTGGACAAACATCCGGTTCTCGTCCGCGATCATCAGATCGAGCATGATCTCGACCGGATGCCGGTTCTGCGCGCGGGCGAGAGCGGCAAGGCTCGGGTCGTCCCAATCAACGGTGAGCATCGGAAAGAGGTTTTCGTAGTCCGGTTTTCTCGGATCGGTCGTCGCCGCGCCGCCGCCTTGCAGCACGCTGTCGCGCGGCTTCATCGCCGCCTCGGCGGCGACGAGGCGTTGGCGCACCTCGGGATCGGCAAAGCGCCGCTTCTGCTCGGCGATCGGCAGCGCCCGGATCTGGCGCCATTCGGGCAACACGTCAAACGGCAGATAGGATTTCAAGGAGAAAACGGCATTGATCGAGCGCGTCGTCGCCTGGCCAAAGGCGCGCCCGCCGAGGGCCGCGGTTTCGTCGAGATGGCGGGTCTGGTACTGCCACGGGTTGGGGTCGATCCCCTGGCGCGTCGAAAGGACGCCAAACATGACCGGCCGCCCGCTTTCGACCGCGATCCGGCGCAGGCGGTCGAGACAGGCGCGGTGCGCTTCGCCGCCGGAAATGTCGGGGCCGATCTGAAAGATGCCGGCATCGAGCGCGGCCATCGCCCCGACCAGCACATCGACCTCGCGCCAGTCGGCGATGCGGCTCGCCACCGGCGATCCGTCCGGGGTCACGTGCGTTGTCGCCCGCGAGGTCGAGAAGCCGAGCGCGCCGGCGCGGATCGCCTCGGCGACCGCGGCGGCCATCGCCTTCAAATCGTCCCCGCTCGCCTTTTCCTCCAGGGCGCGCCGACCCATCACGTACATGCGCAGGGCCGAATGGCCGATATACATGCCGTAATTGAG
>JBOHMF010000098.1:0-11759 GCA_050730055.1 Allostellaceae bacterium | reverse complement strand
GCCTCGGACAGCGGCACGCGATGCTCCCGGCCGGCCTTCATGCGCCCGGCCGGGATCATCCATAGCCGCTCGGCGATGTTGGTCTCCTCCCAGCGGGCGCCGATCACCTCGCCGGTTCGCGCCGCGGTCAGGATGGCGAATTCGAGCGCGCGGGCGGCGACGCCTTCCTGCCGCCCCAGCGCGGCCATGAAGTCCCCTATCTGTGGATAGGGCAGCGCCGCATGGTGCGCGACCTGGCGCACCCGGGTTTTCTTCGGCAGCAGCTTGTCGAGATGGCCGCGCCAGCGCACCGGGTTGTCGCCCTGGCGATAGCCGCGCACCGCCGCCCAGTCGAGAACGCTCTCGATCCGGCCGCGCACCCGGCTCGCGATTTCCGGCTTCTCGGCCCAGATCGGCTCGATCGCCTTCATTACGAGGGCCGTATCGATCGCCTCAACCGGGAGATTGCCGAGGACCGGGTAGACATAGGCGCCGAGCGTCGCCGGCCACTGCGCCGCGTGCTTCGGGTTCTTCCAGCCGGCCCGATGCGCGGCGATGTAGCGCTCGGCACACTCGGCAAAGGTCATCGCCTTGGCCGCCTCGACGCGCGCGCCGGCGCGCATCGCCTGGCGCGCCGCGATCGGGTCGATGCCTTCGAGCACCTGCTGGCGGCACTGCTGGGCGTGCTGGCGCGCCTCGGCGAGGCCGACCGTATGCACCGGGCCGAGCCCCATCTCGCGCGCCCGGCCGTTCAGCATGAACCGGAAGATCCAGCTCCGGGCGCCCGCCGCGTTGACGTGCAACCATAACCCGGCCCCGTCGCCGTGCATCCCGGGCGCCGCCGCCCTGACCTTGACGGCCGTCAATCGAGCGATCGCGCGCGCCATCCGCCGAACTCCCTTCCAACAACTTATCCCACGATCTATCCCACAAACCGAGGGCGGATGGTGGCGAAAGCAGGCGAAGGTGTCAAGAGCGGATTTATCCCGCGAAGGAGGTCTTATGTCCTTATTTTCTGTGAACTTCCCGGTTGCAGGCGAAGGATTACGGTTGCGGGCGAATGGCGCCGAAAACAGGTAAGTGGCGGATGGAGTGGGATTCGAACCCACGGTGCCCTTGCGAGCACGCCGGTTTTCAAGACCGGTGCCTTAAACCCCTCGGCCACCCATCCCGATCCGCATCCTCTGTATCGGCGCCTCCATCATAGCACCTCCCGGCGCGGCGTCGATCCGAGCCGCCGGTGGCGGCGCAGCGGCACCAGCCACAACAGCGCCACCGCATAGCCAAAGATCAGGACATAGAGAACGGCGAACACCCAGAGCGGCAGCGGCCAATAGATCGTCCGGTCGATCCAGCCGGCGATCAGCGGCATGGGCGTCGCCGCGCCGCCGGCCAGATCGTATTGCCACACCGTCAGGATGCAGGCGCGCCCCACCACCGCCTGCCCCGCCACGGCCGCCAGCATGGCGAGGTGCAGCACGCGCCACCAGGGAACATGCACAAAGCGCCAACCCCGCGCCGCTCCCAGCGGCACCGCGACAAGCCCGAACAGATTGAACAGGATGATCGCGAGATGCGCAGCGAGGACGGTTTCGGCAAGAGGCATCTTGGGTTGCGCGGTTTGCTTGCCAGCAGAAAGCCTGCTTTGTACCTATCTTAAACAATTCTGCTGTGAGGGAGGTGCGCGATGAGGCTGAAGGACGAAAAGCTGTTCCGGCAGCAAGCGTATATCGACGGGGAGTGGATCGATGCGGAGGGCGGGGCCGCGATCGCGGTCGAGGACCCAGCGAATGGCGAAAAGCTTGGCACCGTGCCGCGGATGGGCGCCACGGAGACGCGCCGGGCAATCGCGGCGGCGGCGCTCGCGCTTCCCGCCTGGCGCGCCCGCACGGCCAGGGAGCGCGCCCAGATCCTGCGCCGCTGGTATCAGTTGATGATGGAAAACCAGGAGGATCTGGCCGCCCTGATGACCGCCGAGCAGGGCAAGCCCCTCACCGAGTCAAAGGGCGAGATCGCCTATGCCGCGGCCTTTATCGAGTGGTTTGGCGAGGAAGGGAAGCGCGTCTATGGCGACACCATCCCCGCCCACGGCGCCGACAAGCGGATTGTCGTGCTGAAGGAGCCGGTCGGCGTCACCGCCGCGATCACGCCGTGGAACTTTCCTGCCGCGATGATCACCCGCAAGGCCGGCCCGGCCTTGGCCGCCGGGTGCACAATGGTGGTCAAGCCGGCCTCGCAAACTCCCTATTCGGCGCTCGCGCTGTGCGAACTGGCCGAACGCGCCGGAGTGCCAAAGGGCGTTTTTTCCTGCGTCACCGGCACGGCCAAGGACATCGGCGGCGAGATGACGGGAAACCCGGCCGTGCGCAAGCTCTCCTTCACCGGCTCGACCGAGATCGGCAAGCTTCTGATGGCGCAGTGTGCCGGAACAGTGAAAAAAATATCGCTCGAACTCGGCGGCAACGCGCCCTTTATCGTCTTTGACGACGCCGATCTCGAGATGGCGGTCAAGGGTGCGATCGCTTCCAAATACCGCAACGCCGGGCAGACCTGCGTCTGCGCCAACCGCATCCTCGTCCAGGACGGCGTTTATGACGCCTTTGCCGGGCGGCTCGCCGAGGCGGCCGGCGCGATGAAGGTGGCGCAGGGGTTTGAACCGGGCGCGGTGATCGGACCCTTGATCGATATGCGCGCGATCGAGAAGGTCGAGAGCCACATCGCCGACGCGCTGCAAAAGGGCGCCAAACTCGCCCTCGGCGGCCGGCGGCACGCGCTCGGCGGCAGCTTTTTTGAGCCGACCGTGCTGACGGGCGTCACCGCCGACATGCTGATCACGCGCGAGGAGACTTTTGGTCCCGTCGCCCCGCTCTACCGCTTCAAGGACGAGGCCGAGGCGATCCAGATGGCCAACGATACCGAATTTGGCCTCGCCGCCTATTTCTACGCGCGCGACGTGGGGCGGATCTTCCGTGTCGCCGAAGCGCTCGAATACGGCATTGTCGGCATCAACGAGGGTCTCATCTCGACCGAGATCGCCCCCTTTGGCGGGATGAAGGAGAGCGGCATCGGCCGCGAGGGGTCAAAATACGGGATCGAGGAATATCTCGAAGTCAAATACCTCTGCCTCGGCGGGATTGACCGCTGACGGAGGGTCAGGAGGCTCATCGGCCGCGCACTCGTCGCACCCGGCGGGCGCGCGGCCGCGACAGTTTTTACGAGCTCATCCAATCAATGAACTCCTGCCACGTGACCTTGACGCCGTTGCCCGCGTGCTTCTTGCCCTCGCACCATTCAAGGCTGGCTTTCGTCAAAATGAGGTCGCCTTTATGGGCGGTGCCATCTGGGGATCGGATTTCGAATTCGATCCCCTTATTTTTGACCTGCAAATCCATATGGAATGACTTGATGCATACAGTCATGCTCTACTCCTGCTTACAATATCTTGATTCAAAAAGTAGCCTACACAAAGCCCGCTAAGCCTCCGTTAAATACAAGCAGGCAATTGCCAAGCCAAGGGCCCGTTGTACCGGCCTTGCCATATCCTATGTACCGGACGGAGAGCTTCATGCAAGTGCAGGTGGGGCGCGCCGGGGCAACAGTCTGGGGCTGCGCATCCCAAAGGACATCGCCGCCCAGGTCGGCTTGCGCGCAGGCGCGTGCGTCGAGATCGCGGCGGAAGGCGAGCGGATCACTCTCACCCCGGCCCGCCGGCGCTATGTCCTTTCCGATCTGCTGGAAGGCGCGACGCCCGAAACGATGCGGGATGCCTTTGATTGGGGGCCGGACCGCGGCCGCGAGATCGTCGCGCGAGGCGCCTAAAGCACGCTTTCCAGATCAGTCTTCGTGAAATCCTCGCCGACATAAAGCAGCGGACAGCCGTGCTCTTTCGCCACCTCGTAGGAAAAGCAGTCGCCGAAGTTCAGGCCCGCCGGATGCGCGCCTCTGCCCCATCGTGCATAGGCCGCAGCGGTCCGGCGTGCCGAGGCCGATGTCACCGTCACGATCTCGAAGCCCAATTCCTCAATCAGCCGTGCCATTTCTTCGCCGACGTTCCGTCGATGGGCGACGATCAGCGCCTCCGCAACTGTTCCGGCCGAAATCAGCAGCTCCGGTTCCGCTGCCAGAGCGGCCTTGCAGCGCTCCGCTTCCGCCTCGCGCAACAGGATCGCCATCAGTGCCGAGGTATCAACCGCGATCATCGTGGCAGACCATCGGCATCGTAGAGAAAATCCTGGCTCCTGGCGGCCGGCTCTCCGGTCGTCGCTTTGGACGCGGCGGCCGCCTGCAAGTCCTCGATCAATTTTCTGCGCGCGGCGGGGTCGGCCGGCGCCGTAACTGGCACGAGGCGTGCCACCGCTTGGCCGTGCCGGGTCAGAATGACTTCCTCTCCCGCCTCGGCCCGGCGCACCAGCTCTGTCAATTGCCCTTTGGCGCTGCTCACGGCAATCCGCATCGCTCATCCGCCCCTGGTTGGCAGAAGACCATTCCGACAATATGGACTATAAGATGGTCCATATCAATCTGTGTGATCTTGCAAGCCTCACGGATATCCTACGTGTATCCTCTGATCCCGAATGGAGGGGCCGGTGCAGGTGCAGGTGGCGCGCTGGGGCAACAGTTTGGGGCTGCGCGTCCCCAAGAATATCGCATCTCAGATTGGGCTGCGCGCGGGCGCCCGCGTCGAGATCGCCGCGGAAGGCGAGCGGATCATTCTCACCCCGGCCCGCCGGCGCTATGTCCTTTCCGATCTGCTGGAAGGCGCGACGCCCGAAACGATGCGGGATGCCTTTGATTGGAGGTCGGACCGCGGCCGTGAGATCGTCGAGTAGGGCGCCCGGCGCGGCTGCCTACCGCGGTTCGAGCCGCAACGTCATCGGCAGGACCTCGGCGCGCACCATCGCCTCGGCGTAGGGGCTGCCCTGGTATTTTCTCAGATATTCGCGGCTGGCCCGCGCGATCGCCTCGGGTTCGCCCACCGGGATCGCCTGCCCCGCCACCTGGCGGCCAGCGAATTCCAGGCTGGCCCGGCCGCCCGCCGCGAGGTCCCTGTACCAGCGCCCCTTTGCCCCTTTGACCGAGCGCACAAAAACCTCCTCACCCACCACCACCACCCAGATCACCACCGCGCTCTCTGGGTGCTTCCCGGTGCGGATCGCGATCTCCCCCGCGTCGCGCAATTGGCGCACGGTGTCGCCGTCAAACCTTGCCATCGCGGGTCTCCTCTATGGCGCTGCCGCCGCATAGGCCGCGAGCGTCGCCGCCGGACTGTCCTGCCCTTGCCACAGGCAGAGGACTCGGGCAAAGCCGGCCTCCAGCAGCATCCGCCGGTGCCCCTCGACACCGCCGATCCTGTCAAAGAACAGATCGTAATCGAGAAACGGCACGCCCGGCTTCAGCACGCGGGCGATCCCGCGATAGCACTGCGCGATCGCCTGCACATCGCGCAGATTGTGGATCGCGATCGCCGAGACGGCGAGATCAAACGGACCGCCGACCGCCCCGGTCCAGGACGGGTCAAGGAGGTCGGCCAGAACCGTGCGGACCTGTTCTCCATGATGGGCCAGCCGCCGGCGCGCCTCCGCCAGCATCGGCTCGGAATAATCCTGCAACATCACCCGCGCCCGCGGAAACGCGCGCAGCACCTCCTCGCTCACCAGCCCGTAGCCGCCGCCGACATCGAGGACTGCGATCTCGGCCTCGCGCGCAAACGGGGCGTGGGCGAGCATCGCCTGGAGCCGCTCGCGCCGCTCGGCGTCGCGCCCGGCGTCGCGCCCCACCCACCACGACACATAATCCTGCGAATGCCAGTCGTGCTCGCCGATCGCCCGATCCTCCCGCGTCTGCGGCATTTCCGTTCTCCCGAGTCCTGTTTCCCGGAAAATTATCGCACCCGCCGATCCCGGATCAAAAGGGTGCTTTTGGCGTGGAGGCTTGCAGCCCGCGGCACGTTGTGCCACCTGAGAAGAGCCGAGAGTCCGGAAACGATGGAGCAAGCCCGATGCCGCGCTATGATTTTGACCTGTTCACGCTCGGCGCCGGTTCGGGTGGGGTGGCCGGCTCGCGCCGTGCCGGCAGCTATGGCGCGCGGGTCGCGATCTGCGAGGACAGCCGGGTCGGCGGCACCTGCGTCATCCGCGGCTGCGTGCCAAAAAAGCTCCTCGTCTATGGCGCGCAATTCGCCGACGCCTTTGCCGACGCCGCCGGTTTTGGCTGGCACGTGCCGCTGCCGAGCCATGACTGGCCGGCGCTCATCGCCGCCAAGGACCGCGAGATCGAGCGGCTGTCGCAGATCTATGTGCGCATGCTGGAGCAGAGCGGCGTCAAACTGATCCGCGGCCGCGGCGTCCTCGTCGATCCGCACACGGTCGAAATCGACGGCAGGCGCTGCACCGCCGAAACCATCCTGGTCGCCGTCGGCGACCATCCGAGCACCCCGCAGGTCCCCGGCATCGAGCATGTGATCTCGTCCAACGAGGCGCTCGATCTGCCAAGCCTGCCGCGCCGCATCGTCATCATCGGCGGCGGCTATATCGCGGTCGAGTTTGCCGGCATCTTCCGCGGCTTTGGCGCTGAAGTCGTCGAGATCATCCGCCGCGAGGAGTTGCTCTACGGTTTTGACGACGATCTGCGCATCGCGCTGGCGCAGGAGATGCGCAGCCGCGGCATCAACATCCGCGCCCGCACCCAGGTCGCGCGCATCGAGAAAGGACCGCGCGGTTGTTCCGTCTTCACCACGATCGGGCGGGAGATCTCGGCCGATGTCGTGATGTACGCGACCGGCCGCCGGCCCAACACAAAAGGACTCGGCCTCGCCGAGGCCGGGGTCAAGCTCGATGACCACGGCGCCGTCGTCGTCAACGAGTGGTCGCAGAGCAGCGTGCCCAATATCTATGCGGTCGGCGATGTCACCGACCGGATCAACCTGACCCCGGTGGCGATCGCTGAGGCGCGCGCTCTGGCCGAGACGCTCTACAACGACAACCCGATCGCGATGGATCACAAGAACGTTCCGAGCGCGGTGTTCAGTAACCCGCCGGTCGCCACGGTCGGCCTCAGCGAGGAGCGCGCCCGCCACGAAGTGGGCGCAGTCGATATCTACCGGTCGCAATTCAAGCCGATGAAGAACACGCTGTCGGGGCGCAAGGAGCGCATCCTGATGAAGCTTGTCGTCGATGCCCGGACAGACCGCGTCCTTGGCGTTCACATGCTCGGCCCCGACGCCCCCGAGATCATCCAGGGGCTCGCGATCGCGGTCAAATGCGGCGCCACCAAGCGCCAGTTCGATGAGACCGTCGGTATCCACCCGAGCGCCGCCGAGGAGTTTGTCACGATGCGCGACAAGGTCGCGCCCGAGAAGCTCGCGGCGGAGTAGGGCGAAACCCCCGGCTCTGGCCATCCCTCATAAGCCGTCTTGCGGCTGGATCGGAACGGTAACACATTGAAGCTGTGGGTCAGTAATGCGCTCAGCTTTTGGAAGTGCGATGGACATGCAAGGCGATATCAACCCGAACCTTGATGTGGAGCCGGTTGCCGCGTTGATTGACGCCCTGTATGCGGGTGGCGAGCGGGCAACGTTCATTGCGGGAATGCGCAACGAGGTCGAACGCCTGCGCGCGAATGCGAAAGAGTACGCCGAGGCGCTCGACCGGTTTTACAATCAAGTGAAGCGGGCCGGGGTTGACCCCGAGTTGATCGCCCGTGCCATAGACTCTGCGAGGCGGAGAAGTGAAACTGCGCGGGAACGGCTCCATCCTCATATTGAAAAATTCAAGCAGAGGAAGGACGCTCCGTTTTGGCACAATGATGAGGAAGTGCGCCGCCTCGTGACGGAGTTCATCTCGATTGCGGAGTCGTGTATTGAGCAGACCATAGATTTGCACAACCGAGTGCTGCAATTAGCCACCGAACGGCGCGCTACCGCGGACAATATTTTGCGTGCTTGCCCAGTGGCCGGTGAGGTCGATTACGAGGCGCTAAGCCGCGAGCACATGGCGCGATACCCGAAGATCCGAGCCGCCCTTGCCAAGTGAGCCGCGCTGGCTGCCGATCGAGTCGGTGATCGAGCACAATCGGCTTGAAATGGAAGAAACCGGCGAGCGGCATTTCCTGCGCGATCGCGGATTGCTGGAAAGCGCCCTGGCGCGCCCGCGCAACGCCTTCGCCTATGGCGAGGAGGATATCGTCGCGCTCGCCGTTCGGCTGCTGGCCGGCATCGCGCAAGCTCACGCCTTTGAGCAGGGCAACAAGCGCACAGCTTTCGCCGCGGTGCGGCTGTTCCTGCGCATCAACGGCTATGACACCACTTTTGACGACACCGTATCCTGGGCGGACGAAATCATCGGCCTTGTCGAACACCGCGCGACCGAAGAGGATTTTGCGCGCGCGCTGCGGCCTTTTGTCGTGCAGCGCGGGTGATCCCGGCGCGCGGAACCGGAGTTCCTGGTCCGTTCGCAAAATTGCCACAATCACGTGCTAGGGTATGCGCCTTCTCTCGCTTTGCGTGATGGAGCAATGACCCCACCCTGTTTTCTGCCTGCTCCCGCTCGCGGAACGCGAAGGTTTCGGCGACCCTGGCTGGAGTCCGCCGGTTTTTCCCCTGTTTTATCAGGCGGATCAGGCGCCGCGCCGCCAGCCTCGGAGGGCGCGCGCGAGCCTCTTGTCGCGCGCCTCTCGGGCTGTTAACCTGGGTATCATGAAGCAGGTTGAGAGCGCCCGACGCTCGCAGTCTTTTGCGCGATTTATCTACCGCCGGTACAGCATGGCGGCCTAGGATCGCGTTCCTGCGTTTTCCCGAAGCCGCCCGACAAAGGCGGCTTTCGCGTCTCAGGGGTTGCAGATCCGAATGTCGCCGATGACAGAGCGGCCTCCAACCTGGAGGTGAGGTAAGATGGCACAGAAATGGTCCCCGGACAGTTGGCGCGGACTGCCGATCCGGCAGGTGCCGGATTATGCCGATGCGGCAAAGCTGCACGCCGTCGAAGAGACGCTGCGGCGCTTTCCCCCGCTGGTCTTTGCCGGCGAGGCGAGGCGCCTCAAGGAACGACTCGCCGCGGTAGCCGCCGGCAATGCCTTTTTGTTGCAGGGCGGCGACTGCGCCGAGAGCTTTGCCGAGTTTCACCCGAACAATATCCGCGACAGCTTGAAGGTGATCTTGCAGGCCGCCGCCATCCTGACCTTTGGCGCCGGCTGCCCGGTGGTCAAGATCGGGCGCATGGCCGGCCAGTTCGCCAAGCCGCGCACCTCGGAGACCGAGACGCAGGGCGGCGTGACCTTGCCTTCCTATCGCGGCGATATCATTAACAGCATGGATTTTGACGCCGCCGCACGGGTTCCCGACCCGCAGCGCATGGTGCAGGCGTACAGCCAATCGGCGGCGACCCTCAATCTGTTGCGCGCCTTTGCCCAGGGCGGCTATGCCGATCTGCACCGGGTGCACAGTTGGAACCTCGATTTTGTCGCTGGCTCGCCGCAGGGCGAGCGCTACCGCGCCTTTGCCGACCGGCTGACCGAGACGCTCGATTTCATGGCGGCCTGCGGTCTCACCTCGGAAACGACGCCGCAGATCCGCGAGACCGAGTTCTACACCTGCCACGAGGCGCTGTTTCTCGAATACGAAGAGGCGCTGACCCGGATCGACTCGACAACCGGCGACTGGTACGACTGCTCGGCACATTTTGTCTGGCTCGGCGACCGCACCCGCCAGGCCGACGGCGCCCATGCCGAGTTTCTCTCCGGGATCAGGAACCCGGTGGGCATGAAATGCGGGCCGACCCTCGAACCCGATGATCTCCTGCGCCTTATAGACAAACTCAATCCAGAGAACGACCCCGGCCGGCTGACGCTGATTGCGCGCATGGGGGCCGACAAGATCGAGGCGAAGCTGCCGCCGCTGCTGCGCGCGGTGAAACGCGAAGGGCGCCACGTCATCTGGTGCTGCGACCCGATGCACGGCAACCGGATCACCTTGAGGAACGGCTACAACACCCGCCCCTTTGACCGCATCATGTCCGAGGTGCGCCAAGCCTTTGCGATCCATGCTGCCGAGGGCACCTATGCCGGCGGCATCCATTGCGAGATGACCGGGCAGAATGTCACCGAGTGTATCGGCGGCGCCCAGGCGATCAGCGAAGCTTCGGTTGCCGAGCGCTACTACACGCATTGCGATCCTCGGCTCAATGCCAGCCAGATGATCGAACTGGCCTTTGAACTGGCCGACGCGATCAAGGCCGAGCATACCGGCACTGGACGCACGTTGCGGGCGGCCTCGTGAGGTAAGAGTGGCCGGCGCGGATGAGGAAGGGCCGCTGGCGGCGCTGACCGACAGCTATTTTCTGAAGACCAAGGCGATCGTCGGCCGCTTTGGCGACCGCAACGCCACCTATGCGCTCTTTCTGCGCCGGCCGGTCATTTCGACCCCGCGCCTTGCGCTCGATTTTCTCGAGCGCGCGGCGGCGGCGCGCGGCACCCGTTTTGACATCGATCTGCGCTATCCCGAAGGGGCCCTCGTCGGCGCCGGCGAACCGCTCCTCTATGTGACCGGCTCGCTCCATCATCTTGTCGATCTCGAAACGGTGCTGCTGCAAAAGCTCGGCGCCCCCGCGGTCGCTGCATACAATGCCCGCGCGATGTGCGCCGATCTGCCAAAAGCCGCGTTTCTGGCGATGGATGCGCGCCATTGCGCCGGTGCCGAGATGGCCGAGATGATGGCCTATGCCGCCGCGGTCGGCTCGGCGGTGGCCAGGCGCGAAGCCGGGGCGGTCGGGTTTGTCGGCTGCGCTGCCCAGGCGAGCGCGCATTTCTTTGGCCAGACGCAGGGGCTCGGCACGATGCCGCATGCCCTCGTCGGTTATGCCGGCTCGACCGTGCGCGCCGCCGAGATGTTTCACGACGCCTTCCCGGACGAGCCGCTGACCGCGCTGATCGACTATTTCGGCCGGGAGATCACCGATGCGCTCGCCGTCGCCCGGCGGTTTCCCGACCTCGCCGCCGCCGGCCGCCTTTCTGTGCGGATCGACACCCACGGCGGACGCTATGCCGAGGGCCTCGATCTTGCCCGTTCCTATGCGGTTCTCGAACGCCACGCCCCGCAGGCGGTGCGCGGCTATCGCAGCGAGCGGGAGTTGCGTTATCTGGTCGGCACCGGCTGCTCGGCGGCGGCGATCTGGCTGCTGCGCCAAGCGCTCGACGAGGCCGGTTTTCCCCGGGTCAGGATCGTTGCCAGCTCCGGCTTTGGTCCGGCCAAGTGCCGCATGATGGCCGCCGCGAGCGCGCCGGTCGATGTCATCGGCACCGGCTCCTACCTGCCGGAATTGTGGTCGGAAACCTACGCCACGGCCGATATCGTCGCCTATGACGGCAAGCCGCTGGTCAAGGCCGGGCGCGAATTTCTCCTGCCCCGGCGCCCCGAGGAGTAATGATGCCCCTCAAGGGCGAACCGGTTTCAGGTCGCATTCGACGAGATTCCTGCTGACAGCCCCGCGGGGCTGGGCTACGGTTCCGGCGTGGCCAAACCGGCCATCGACAAGATGGGGGCGGAATGCACCGCCCCCGGATGAACAGGCGCAACACGTCAATCCGGCGGTGCTCGCTGCGGCTGCCGCAACCTGCGAGGCGTAAGAAAACCCCGTCACCGGACACTGATTCCACACAGCAAAGAACATTCGGCCTCGCCGATCGGTCTTGCCGCAATGGACTCCGGGTTGCACCAACCGGGGTGAGACACCATGCGTGCAACAGTTCTTGCAGAGGTTCCGGCCAGCAATCCCAGCCGTGTGCTGGCC
>JBOHMF010000097.1:0-11764 GCA_050730055.1 Allostellaceae bacterium | reverse complement strand
GTACGTGGCGGTTCACCAGCCGCAGCGGCCCCGACGACCCGCGCCGCAAGGCGGTGGCGGCGTGGTGCGCCGAACATACGGTCGCGGAGATCTGCGAGGCGCTCGCTGCCGCCGATATCCCGGCGGCGCCGGTCAGGACGATCGCGCAAGCGGTCAAGGACCCGCACCTGTGGGAGCGCGAGATGCTGGTCCGGATGGAGGACGCGGTCGCCGGGGAGATGTATCTGCCCGGGGCGACGATCAAAATGTCCAAGACCCAGGGGCGGCTCGGGCCGGTGCCGACCCCGGGCCAGCATACCGACGCGGTTCTCTCGGCTCTCCTCGGCTACGACCACGCCACCCTCGACGGGCTGCGGCGGGACAAGGTGATCGCCTGAGCGCGCCGCGCACCGGCACTCTCCCGCGCCGCCGCAGAAAAGCGCCGAGGTCAGCGCGGGTCCGCCCCGCCTGCGATTGTCTGGACGATCTCAAAGCCCTCGAATTCGGGGTGCCCCAGATAAAGCGGCCGGTTCGCTCCGGCGTCGCGATGGGCGAGGCGGAACGCCTCCGAGCGGGTCCAGGCCTCGAAATCGGCCCGGCTCTGCCACAGGGTGTGCGAGGAATAGAGTACGTGATCCTCGCGCTCGGGGCCGCGCAGCAGGTGAAAGGCAACAAAGCCGGGAACCTCGTGCAAATGCGTATCGCGGGTCGCCCACACCCGCTCGAACGCGGCCGCCGCCGCGGGGACGATCTTGAAGCGGTTCATCGCAATGAACATCGGCCTGCCTTCCGCTGGGTCCCTTGATCCCGCTGAGATTGTGCGCCATCCGCCACCCGCAAGGGATGGCCGGCGGCGCATGCCTGTCCTCTGCTGCGCACTCCGGCTTCCCGTCCCCGCCCGCGTGCTTTACCATCGCCCGCATTCGGCGGCGCGAGGATCACGGCATGAACGACACGACCGATACCATCATCCTCGACACCGCGACCCGGATCTTTGAGGATCTCTGCGAACCTGCCGTGATCAACGCGGCGGAGCAGGGAACATGGCCGCGGGAACTCTGGGCGGCGCTCGAAGAAGCGGGGCTGCCGCTCGCCTGGGTGCCCGAGGAACTGGGCGGCGCCGGCGCCGGGATGGCCGACGGGTTTGCCGTGCTGCGCGTCGCCGGCCGCTTTGCCGCGCCGGTGCCGCTCGCCGAGACGCTGATGGCGGGGTGGCTTTTGGCGCGCGCCGGCATCAAGGCGCCCGCGGGGCCGCTCTCGATCGCGCCGGTCCATGCCGACGGGCGGTTGACCCTCGCCGGTGACGGGCGGCTCATGGGCCGCGCCCGCCATGTTCCCTTTGCCCGCCACGCCGGCCACATCGCGGTCCTCGCCCGGCAGGACGGCGCGCCGGTGGCGGCCCTGGTCAAGGCCGCCGGCCTGCCAAAAAAGCACGGGACGAGCCTTGCCGGCGAGCCGCGCGACGAAGTTGATTTCACCGGCGCCGTGCCGGAGGCGACGGGTCCGGTCGCGCTCGACGAAGAGGGGCTTGTCACTCTCGGCGCCGCCGCACGCTTGCAGCAGATCGCCGGCGCGCTCGAAAAGGTCCTCGACCAATCCGTGCAATACGCGCTCGACCGCGTCCAGTTTGGCCGGCCGATCGCCAAGTTCCAGGTGGTGCAGCACAATCTCGCGACGCTGGCCGGCGAGGTCGCGGCGGCGGGTGCGGCGGCCGACGCCGCGGCCGAAGGCTTTTCCGAGAGCGGCGGTCTCGCGCTCGCGCCAGTGGCGATCGGCAAGGTGCGCGGCGGCGAGGCGGCCGGCACCGGCGCGGCGATCGCTCATCAGGTGCATGGCGCGATGGGTTTCACCTATGAGCATTCGCTGCACCATGCGACGCGCCGGCTGTGGGCGTGGCGCGAGGAGTTTGGCAACGAGACCGTCTGGGCGGCACGGCTTGGCCGAATGGTCGCGGCCGAGGGCGCCGACGGCTTGTGGCCCTTTGTCACCCGCGGATCGTGAGGGACGAGATGAGCACCAGCTTCCGTTTTGATCCGATCGAATTGCCGGCGGCGGCGCAGGAGTTGCGGCGCGAGGTGCGCGCCTTTCTGCGCGAGGAGATCGCCGCCGGGACCTTTACGCCGGAGCGCCGGCGCGGCGGGTTCTCGCGCGAATTCAGCCGCAAGGTCGGGACGCGCGGCTGGATCGGCATGACCTGGCCCAAACAGTATGGCGGGCACGAGCGCTCGCACCTCGAACGCTATGTCGTGATCGAGGAGATGCTGGCGGCGGGCGCGCCGACCCGTTCCCATTCGACCGCCGACCGGCAGAGCGGCCCGGTCCTCTTGCGCTACGGTCAGGAAGAAATCAGGAAGGAGATCCTGCCGCGCATCGCCAGCGGCGAATTGTGCTTCTGTATTGGCCTCAGCGAACCGAACTCAGGCTCCGACGTGTTCGCCGCCTCGACGCGGGCGCGCAGGACCGATGGCGGCTGGCTCGTCCAGGGGCGCAAGATCTGGACCAGCAACGCGCACCAGGCCGATTACATGATCGCGCTGCTGCGCACCTCGCCGCCCACCAAGGAGAACCGGCGGCACGGTCTGACCCAGTTTCTCGTGCCGATGAAAACACCGGGGATCGCGACCCGGCCGATCATCAACCTGACCGGATCGCATGATTTCAACGAAGTCACCTTTGACGACGCCTTTCTGCCCGACAGCCATCTGATCGGCGAGGTCGATATGGCGTGGAAGCAGGCGACCGACGAATTGGCTTATGAGCGCAGCGGCCCCGACCGCTGGATCGAGACGTTTCCCGCCCTCGTCGAACTGGTGCGCATCGCCGGCGCCGAGCCGGACGAGCGGATGGCCGAGGGGATCGGCCGCCAGGTCGCCCATCTCGCCACCCTGCGGCGCATGTCGCTGTCGGTCGCGAGGATGCTGCAAGCCGGCAAAACCCCCGCGGTCGAGGCCGCCGTGGTCAAGGATCTCGGCACCAATTTTGAGCAGGCGCTGCCCGACAAGATCCGCCTGCTGGCGCCGCCCTCCGGCGACAGCGACCCCGACAGCAACGACGACCGCTTTGCCGAGGCGCTCGCCCACGCCACCCTGATCGCACCAAAGCTGACGATCCAGGGCGGCACGCGCGAGGTGCTGCGCGGCATCATCGCCCGCGGTCTCGGGTTGCGGTGAAAACAAAACGTCCAAAGAGACCGTAGGATGGGTTGAGCAAAGCGAAACCCATCCTTTCCCGATCGCAACGGCGGGTTTCCCCCGGCTTGCGCCGGGGTCAACCCACCCTGCAGGACTTTGGCATCAGAGAGATCTTTATGCCCGATCTTCGACCCCTGCTCGCCCCGGACAGCGTCGCGATCATCGGCGCCTCGCCCGACACCAGGAGCCTGCGCGGGCGCACCACGCAATTCCTGATCGCGCACGGCTATCCCGGGCGCATCTATCCGGTCACGCGCAGCCACAAGGAAGTATTCGGACTGCCGAGCTTTGCCAGCATCGGCGACGTGCCGGAAGCGCCTGACCTCGCCGTCGTCGTCGTGCCGGCGGCTTATGTCGCGCAGACGCTCGAAGAGTGCGGTAAGAAAGGCGTCAAGGCCGCGGTCGTGATCAGCTCCGGCTTTGACGAGGAGCGCGGTGCGGCGGCGCAGGACCGCGCGCGGGCGATGCGCGATGTCATCGAACGCTTTGGCATGGTCGTCTGCGGTCCCAATTCGGAAGGGATTGTCAACCCGCTGAAACCGCTTGTCGCGACCTTCAGCCCGGTGTTTCACGATCCCAGCCGCGCGCTCCTGCCGGAGAGCGGCAAGGGCCGGGCGATCGCGGTCAGTTGTCAGTCGGGGGCGCTGACCTTCTCCTTTCTCTCGCGCGGTCTGCCGCGGCAGTTGCGGTTTACCTATCAGGTCAGCGCCGGCAACCAGACCGGTCTCGAAGCGCATGACTATATCGAATGGCTGCTGGAGGCCGGCGGCGCCGACATCTTTCTGGTCTATCTCGAAGGCATTCGCCGGCCCGACCGTTTTCGCGAAGTCGCCGACAAGGCGGCGGCGGCCGGAAAACCCTTGATCATCGCCAAGGTCGGGCGCTCCGAGGCGGGACGGCGCGCGGCCCAGTCGCATACCGGGGCGCTGGCGCGCGCCGGGGTCATCGACGATGCGATCTTCCGCCATCACGGCATCATCCGCGGCGAGGATCTCGACCACATGCTCGATGTGGCGTCAGCGTTTTCCTATTGCCCGCTGCCGCGTGGGCCTCGCGTCGCGATCATCACCGGCTCGGGCGGCAGCGCGGTGTGGATGGCCGACATCCTCTCGGCGCACGGTCTAGAACTGCCGGTTCTCGAAGATCACATCCAGGAGCGGCTGATGGCGCTCCTCCCGTCCTACGCCTCGGCAAAGAACCCGGTGGACGGCACCGCCCAGGCGATCCACGAGGTCGGCTATGCCCGGCTCGTCGAGATCGTGCGCGAATCCGAGCGGATCGACATCATCCTCCTGATCGGCTCGCTCGCCAACGAGGCGACGGTGGCCGAGCGGGCGAAGGAACTCGCCGATCTCGCCGGGGTGACGCGCCAGCCGATCCTCTTCTCGACCTACACGACGGCGACGGAGACGGCGATGGCGGCGATCGCCAAAGCCGGCCTCCCCTGTTACACCTCGATGCCGAGTTGCGCCCGCGCGATCCGCGCGCTCGTCGATTATGCCGCCTTTCAGCAGCGCCGCGGCGCGGCGCGGGCGATCGCGGCGACCGATCCCGCAGTGCGCGAGCGGGTCGGACGGGAATTGGCCGCTGCCGGCCCGGTGCTGAGCGAGCACCAGGCCGGGGCGCTGCTTGCTTCCTATGGTGTCCGCCGCCCGTCGGAAGCGCTGGCGACAAGCGCCGAGGCCGCGGTCGCGGCGGAGGCCCGGATCGGCGGCGCGGTCGCCCTCAAGGTGCAGTCGCCCGCCATCACCCACAAAACCGAAGCCGGCGCCGTGGCGCTTGGCATCAAGGGCGAAGCGGCGGTGCGCGAAGCCTACCGTGCCGTGCTCGCGCGCGCCGCGGCGGCCCGCCCGGACGCCGCGATCGACGGCGTTCTCGTGCAGCAGATGGCCCCGCCCGGGATCGAGATGATCCTCGGCGTCACCCGCGATCCCGACCCCGTGTCGGGGCACGGGGCAGGTTTTGGCCCGATGCTGATGGTCGGCCTTGGCGGCATTCATGTCGAGGTTCTGCGCGACGCGGTCTTTGCCCCGGTGCCGATCGGACCGGCGGAGGCGCTGGCCCTCATCGGCGAACTGAAGGGCGCGGCGCTCCTCGACGGGGTGCGCGGCGCCCCGCCCGCCGATCGCGCGGCCCTGGCGGAATTGATGGCGCAAATCTCGAACTTTGCCGCCGATCACGCCGAAGAGATTGAGGAGATCGATCTGAACCCGGTCATCGTCCACCCGGAAGGCCAGGGTCTCAGCGTTGTCGACATGCTGATCGTCAAACGCCGAGCGTAGGATGGGTTGAGCGGAGCGATCCGCGGGCTATGCCGCGACGGTCCGTCGGTGCGATGCCCGCGGACATCACTTCCGGCTGAATGGTGGGTTTCCCTCGGCTTGCGCCGGGGTCAACCCACCTTACAGAATCGAGAATGAAGGGCGAGCAGGAGACCTGACATGAGCAGTACTGCCGAATACCGCGACATCGGGGTCAGCCGGGCCGGGCACGTGGCGACGGTTGAGATGCGCCGGCCGCCGCACAACTTTTTTGACAGCGCGCTGATCGCCGAAATCGGCACAGCCTTTGAGGCGCTTGACGCCGATCCCGACTGCCGTGCCATCGTGCTTGCCGCCGAGGGCCGCTCGTTCTGCGCTGGCGCCGACTTCTCAAAGCGCATGGACACCGGAACGGTGCAGGAAAGCGCCCGCGGTCCGGCCGGCAAGCACCTCTACAAGGAGGCGATCCGGCTCTTTCGCACGCAGAAACCGATCGTCGCGGCGGTGCACGGCGCCGCGGTCGGCGGCGGTCTCGGCTTGGCACTTGTCGCCGATTTCCGCGTGACCTGCAACGAGGCCCGCTTCAGCGCCAATTTCAACAGGCTCGGCTTTCATCCCGGCTTTGGCCTGACGGCGCTGCTGCCGCGCCTTGTCGGCGCCCAGCAGGCGGCGCTGTTGTTCTATACCGGCCGGCGCATTCCCGGAGCGGAAGCGGTGCGCATCGGGCTTGCCGATCTCCTGGTGCCGCAGGCCGAGGTCAGAGAGGCCGCCGGGAAGCTGGCGCTTGAAATCGCGCAATCGGCGCCGCTCGCCGTCGTCGCGACGCGCGAGACGCTGCGCCGCGGTCTGATCGATCAGATCGAGGCGGCGACCGAGCGCGAACTGGTCGAGCAGGACCGGCTGCGCCGCACCGAGGATTTTGCCGAAGGGGTCAAGGCGATGGCCGATCGCCGGCTGCCCGATTTCCGCGGGCGCTGAACCCCGAAGCCTGTATGCTCAAGGCCGCTTGTCCGGCGGCAACAGGAGGGAACCAATGATGGACGACGTGCAGGATCGGCGCAATTTTGCGACGATCGAGCAGCAGGCGCTCGAACATGTCTGGATTCATAGCGCGCGCTGGCTTGATCTGGCCGAGCGCGATGGGCTCCGGGTCATGGTGCGGGGCCAGGGCTCCCGCCTGTTCGACGCGCGCGGACGCTCCTATCTCGACGGCCTTTCCGGTCTCTATGTCGTCAATGTCGGCCACGGCCGCGCCGAGATTGGCGAAGCGATGGCCCGGCAGGCGCGCGAACTGGCTTACGTCTCGTCCGCCAGCTACACCAACCTCGCGGCGGTGCAGCTTGGCGACGTGCTCTCGGGGCTGACACCCGGCAACCTCAACCGCTTCTTCTTCTGCTCCGGCGGCTCGGAGGCGGTCGAAAGCGCGATGAAGATCGCCAAGCAGGTCCAGGCGATGCGCGGTTTTCCCAAGCGCTACAAGATGATCGCCCGGCGCGGCGGCTATCACGGCGCGACCTTTGGCGCGATGAGCATCTCCTCGGCGCGCAACGAGACCTATTTTGGTCCGTTCATGCACGGGGTCAGCTTTGTCCCCTCGCCAAACCGCTACCGCAACGATTTTGGTCTCGACGGCGAGGCGGGCGATCTGCGCTGCGCCGAGGCGATCGAACAGGAGATCCTGGCACAGGGGCCGGAGACGGTGGCGGCGGTGATCGGCGAGCCGGTCTCGGTCGCCAATGCGACCCATGTGCCCTCGCCGCGCTATTGGCAGCGGGTGCGGGAGATCTGCAACAAGCACGGGGTGCTGTTGATCCTGGACGAAGTGATCAACGGCTTTGGCCGCACCGGCACGATGTTCGCCAGCGAGCAGTTTGGCGTTGTCCCGGACCTGATGACGATGGCCAAGGGGCTGTCGTCCGGTTATGCCCCGATTGCCGCCGTGGCGGTGGGCGCGGGTCTGTTTGACGAGTTCAAAAAGCAGGATGTGCCGCTCGCGCATCTGCTGACCTTTGGCGGTCAGGCGGTGTCCTGCGCGGCGGCGCTGAAGAACCTCGAAATCCTGCAAGGCGAGGAACTGCCGCAGCGCAGCGCCAAGGAAGGCAAGTATCTGCTCGGTCTGCTCGAAAAGCTGCGGCCTCATCCGACGGTCGGCGATGTGCGCGGGCTGGGACTGATGTGCGCTATCGAACTGGTCAAGGACAAGGCAAAAAAGAAGCCGTTTGGCCTCGGTCCGGCCGCGGCGAGCCATCCCTTCTGCCGCCGCCTGTCGGCGCTGATGGAAGAGCGTGGCCTGTTGACGCGGGTGTTCACCTCCTTGCAACTCTGCCCGCCGCTGGTGATCCGCCGGGAGGAAATCGATGAAATGGTCGCGATCGTCGATGACAGCCTGACACTGGCCGAGCGCGAATTCGGCTTGGCCTGATCCCGGCCCAAGGGCGCGACGCGGAGCACGCCAGCGTGTGCGAGACTGACATCGAGGAGAGGATCAATGCAGTATGGACTGTTCACGATGCCCTCGCACCCGCCGGAACGCCCGCTTTATGACGGGCACCGCTGGGATCTGCAAACCCTGCGCTGGGCCGACGAGCTGGGCTTTTCCGAGGCCTGGATCGGCGAGCATCACACCGCGCCGTGGGAGCCGCACCCCTCACCCGACCTTCTGATCGCCCAAGCCTTGATGGAGACGCGGAAGATCCGCCTCGCTCCGGGCGGTTTTCTGCTGCCCTATCATCACCCGGCCGAACTCGCCAACCGCGTCGCGATGCTCGACCACATGGCCCAGGGAAGGCTCAATTTTGGCGTCGCCGCGAGCGGGTTGCCGAGCGATTGGGCGATGTTCAATGTCGATGGCATGTCGGGGGTCAACCGCGACATGACGCGCGAGGCGCTCGACATAATCCTGAAACTCTGGATCGCCGAAGAGCCGTTTGATTATAAAGGAAAGTTCTGGAACGTTTCGCGCACCGACCTGATGTATGAGACATTGCGTCCGCACATCCGGCCGTTTCAGAAGCCGCACCCGCCGATCGGCGTCGCCGGGTTCAGCAAGAACTCGGACACCTTGAAGCTGGCCGGTGAGCGCGGCTTTCTGCCGATGAGCCTCAATCTGAACGCGGCCTATATCGCGAGCCATTGGGATTCGGTCGAAGAGGGGGCGCGGCGCACCGGACGCTCGCCCCGGCGCGCCGACTGGCGCCTTGTGCGCGAGATCTTTGTCGCCGACAGCGACGCCGAGGCGTGGCGGCTTTCGGTCGGGGCCCAGATGGGGCGCATGATGCGCGAGTATTTTCTCCGCCTCCTGGCCAGCTTCGGCTTCACTGAATATCTGAAGCATGACCCGGAAGTCCCTGATTCTGATGTGACACCGGAATACTGTGCGCAACACAACTGGCTGATCGGCGCGCCCGCCACGGTCGCCGAGAAGCTCGAAGCGATGTACCATCGGGTCGGCGGCTTTGGCGCGGTGCTGCTGTTCTGCTTTGACTACAGCGACAACCCGCAAGCCTGGCGCCATTCGATGGAACTGTTGGCGCACGAGGTGATGCCAAAAGTCGCGCATCTCTCTCCCGCATAACGGGGCGGCCGGTCAGATCGCGACGAAGCTGTTCAGCTTCCCGCGGACGAGTTGCGCGATATCCGCAGGGACAGCGGCCCCGGCATAGCGGACGGGCCGCACCTGCATATCAATGCTGCGGATGGCTGACCAGGATCTCGCCGGCGATCGGAAGACCCGCGGGCAAGACAACGCTGGTCGGAAACGGCCGGATGCATGAGGTGCGCCGGTACTACGCCAGCTTCCCCCACCGGGCGCAGAGCTGGAGCAAGCCGCACCTTCGTTGCCAACGTCGTGCGTCTCCAACTCCACGTTCTCGCCTATAACCTCGGCAACTTCATGCGCACGCCGGCAATGCCGAAGGCGGCACAGCCTTGGTCGCTGACCAGCCTGCGCGAGAAGCTGGTTAAGATCGGCGCCAAGGTCGTCAGCCACGGGCGCTACGTGACCTTCCAGATGGCCGAGGCCGCCGTGCCACGTCAGATGTTCGCCGCCATTTTGCCGTTGATCGCCCGGCTGCGGGCACCGCCCACCCCGGCATGAGTGGCGCTGCGCCAAGTGCATCGGACAAGGGGAGAAGTATGCCTCCGTACAAGCAAACCGGGCGCGTTTCAGCGTGGCCCGCCGTCAGCCCCGGTTTCGATCGCCGTTTGCTCGCGGCAACGACGAATTGCCGTTGCCCAAGCCGCTCAAGAGCGCGATCCTGGCCCGAAACTGCCGGGTATCTGGTGAATGTCGGGTTGAAATCCAAAAAGAACGCTTGGAGGAAGACCAGTGAGAAGAGCCCTAAAGTGATACGATCGATTCAGCTGCGGCGGAGCTGCTGTTCCGGATAGGGAAGCGCCGTGCCGTTCGCGGGAGAACCGGGCAGGGCATTGCCGAAGCCGCCTCGCAACAGGATTACGACCAATGGCGGGAGACCAGGCTTGAAACGCGGTTTATCGAATTCTTCGACCCAAAATTGATCGCGGGGAAAGACGTTCTCGATTTTGCCTGCGGGTCGGGGGCTCTCGCCCTGTTCATGGCACGGTCCGGGGCGCGGAAGGTCGGCGGCATCGATCTCAATGCGAACGGTATTGAGACGGCCAGATATCTTGCGCGCACGCAAGGCGTCGCGGCGGATTTTAGGCTCGCGAGCACGACCGCGCGGATCGACTTCGACGACCGGAGCTGGGATATCGTGGTGTGCTGGAGCGCTCTCGAACACATCATGGAGTACGAGAGCGTCATCCCGGAATGGAAGCGCATACTGCGCCCCGGAGGTAAGGTGCTGATCCGGTGGGGGCCATATTTCCATCCCTACGGCCATCATGCGGATGTCTATTGTCCGATCCCGTGGTTGCATGTCTTCGTGTCCGACCGGGTCATCAACATGGTCTGCTCGAAGATGGTCAACCTACCGGAATTCAACCCGCCGTTTTGGGATTTGGATGCGAACGGCAATCGGATCGACCACTTTGCGGGGTCGGATACGATCGGACATCTGAACCATTTAACCATCGCTAGATTCGAGCGGTTTTTTCGGGAGGCCGGCTTTCGCCACGCGCGCCGGGAATTCCAAACATTCACCACGTTGAGGCGCTTTCCGCTGGCGGAGAAGTTGCTCACGTTGCCCGGGTTGCGGGAGTTTTTCACGAGCTCCGCGGTGTACGAGTTGGTTGCTCCGTAGCGTTGCGGTTGGACGAGTGCCTGCGAGTGAACCCGCAACGCAGAGGCATATCGCTTCATATGCTTACCCCTCGCCTGACAGGATCGCTATGAAGAGTGTAGCTTCGCAACTCGGTCAGCGATATCGGCGATCTTCCGTTCCGCGGCTGGCATCGCGATATCGTAAGTTACCGCATTCTTGTCGAGAAAATCGCGCAACGCGCTGGTCTTGCTCGCAAAATTTACACTTTCGGGGATACTTCCTGTTAGATGAAGCATTTGAATTAAGATCACAACCTTATCGCCCACGACGGTGAAACGCTGCGGAAGTTTAGGAGTGGGGCAGGCGATCGCGGATTTGCGCATCCGCCTCGCCGTCCAGACGCGACCTCTGCAGGCGGTCTTTGCGCGTTCAATCTCTACGCGCTCGCCATCGCGCAGCCGGGCCGCCTTCACCACCTCGCCCGGAAACCGGACAGCCAAATTTTTCCCCATGTGCCAATAAAGGCCCGAGCCATGCTCCATCCCTCGGCCGGCTGGAATATCCCAGAATATCTCACCTGCCGTCTTTGCCCAATATGGTTGCAGCCGCGCGCAGGGCAGGCCCCCTTCTTCACGAGAGACCGGCCTTCGCGCCGGTTGCGGCCGACGCAGAGGCAGCGGGTCAGCCCGCCCGCTTTGGCTTGGCAAGGCGGGCACGGCAGACCCGGCGAGAGAACAGATGACGCGCGCCGCGAGTGGCGCTATAAGGCCCGCCCAACGGGGTTGTCGATACCCCGAAACCACCGTCGGCGCGCGCCGCCAGGACAGGTTGAGGCGCCTTGCCGCCCGGAGGAGAAGCCTGTTGCAGCCGACCGATATCGCCAACCCCGACTATTTCCACAAGGTCGTCGATTGCCAGTGGGCGTGCCCCTCGCACACCCCGGTGCCGGAGTATATCCGGCTGATCGCGGCGCGCCGCTACACCGACGCCTACATGGTCAACTGGCGCTCAAACGTTTTCCCCGGCATCCTCGGGCGCACCTGCGACCGCCCCTGCGAACCGGCCTGCCGGCGCGGCCGGGTCGAGGCCGAGCCGGTAGCGATCTGCCGGCTGAAGCGCGTCGCCGCCGACCATAAGGGCGACATTCGCC
>JBOHMF010000096.1:0-11846 GCA_050730055.1 Allostellaceae bacterium | reverse complement strand
CGGCTGAACTCCTGCTTGCTCATCGACACCACCGTCACGGCGCACCTCCCGGGACCCCAGAACCCGGGGGAGTGTCACCTCTACTTTGCACAGGGGTGTCATCTCTATATTGCGCCTACAACAAAATGGCCGATAACGCGCTTTCTGGAAAATTGGCCTCTTAGCTGCTGTTCGCCGTCGCTTCATAAGGTTGCCGCAAAATCTAGTTCAGCGTAATGACATACGGTGTAAGATATAGGAGTGATACCAACCTGAGTTGACGTTGACCGCTATACGATTGTGTCGGTGGCCGTATCCCTGGCTTCGATAGGTTGGTGATTGATCAGGTTGGTATGACTCGTCGTACCAAGCCGGGGCGTGTCACACAAAAAGCGCAGCCGCGCAGGCATATGAGAGCACAGGAGAGCCTCGGAAGGAACGACAACATGCCTCGGGAGGATGCGGAATATCTCACAACGATTCTCACGCCGATTTACGTTTGCGCGCGCTATCGACCCAAATTCGGACAAGGCGCAAAGGGCGAGGGACTGACCTTGGCTCAGTTCCGACAGCTTTATCAAAGCGACCCGTTCTATAATTGGTTTGGTCTCGACAATCCCCTCATGTACGCGGCTCACAAAGCCGCCGGTGGAATGACAAGCGTGTATCGTCAAATTGGAATCGGCTGCGAGGCCCTATTTCGGATGCTTCTTCAAGACAATTTAGGACTGTCAGCAGACGATGTGCGATGGTCGTACAGGGTCCCTTTGCCGGATGGCAGAACCCGGGTTCTCAAGCTCGACGGGCGCGTCCCCCTCGATAAGATAAAGGACAGGGAGGCGCGCGAGCGATTTCATGGATGGATGGCGAAGGCAGCATTATCCGTGGGGGTTACTCAACGGATAATCGACACGCTGACAGGGACAATTTTTGAAGTCCGGCAGGGATACAAGAGCAAAGATTCAAAACGTCAAAATGCGGATATTGCAAATGCGGCTACTGCCTACACCAGCGCATATTTGCCCTGTGCAGTAATCCTCTCAGCCCAGATTGATGGCGATATCTTATTTCGTTACCGTCAAGAGAGATGGTCGATTGTGACAGGAATTGTAGGCGCGAATGACCCTCTGACCTCGACTTACGATTTCGTCAAAGATGTTATCGGCTATGACCTAGCGGCTTTCTTCCAGCGCAATAGCGAGACACTACGGGCGGAGATCGATAAGGTACTGCAAGCGTTGCTTGCTCCGGAGACTACATGACCGCCCTTGTTCGGGACACACTGCGGCAGCGCGCAGACTACACCCACAAATTCAATCTGTGCACAGGTCGGCATGGTTGGCTACGCCTCACTCCAGCGTACTCGGTGAAAGTCGTTGAGGAACTTATCGGCGCTGTCGATGGGCCATTACAGGTGCTCGATCCGTTCTGTGGCACTGCTACCACGGGTTTAAGCGCAGCCTATCACGGCCACATGGCAACAACGACAGACATCAACTCATTCCTTGTGTGGCTCGGCCTCGTGAAAACCGATTACTACTCGCTGGCGACGTGCGCCGCTGTTCGCCACGCGTGCACGCGTGCCCTCAATCTGGTGAAACGAGAGGCAGTTGACCCGGCACCCGTTCCACCCATTCACAATATTGAGCGTTGGTGGTCGGACCATGCCCTCGCTTTCCTGCGGCTGTTGCGATCTGCTATCGAGGCTGTGACTGCGTCTGGCACCAAGGAAAAAAACCTTCTCCAAGTGTCGTTTTGTCGAAGCCTGATACGGCTCTCTAATGCCGCCTTCAATCACCAGTCGATGTCGTTTCGAGACGACAGACAGATGGCACTCGATCTCGATGACATGGCTGCTTTATTCCGAAAAGACGTAAGCTTTGTCATTGACGGAGCCGCCGAAAACCCTACTGGCGCTTGCAGCGTGATTCAGGCGGACTCACGCGACCTTCCAAAACACCTAGATGAGAAATTCGATCTAGTGATTACCTCGCCACCTTACGCCAATCGCATGTCCTATATCCGCGAATTGCGCCCTTACATGTACTGGCTTGGTTATCTCATGAATGGCCGGGACGCGGCTGACCTTGATTGGGGGTCAATCGGAGGCACTTGGGGAGTTGCGACCAGTCGGTTGATGGAATGGATACCGACTAGAGAGGGCTATAACTCGCGCGAGCTAACCGATGCACTTCACGGGATTGCGTGCGACGAAAATGCTAATGGCCGTTTGCTATCGAATTATGTTGCAAAGTATTTTGAGGATATGTGGGCGCATCTGACACATTTGCGTGGCGTTCTCGCACCGGGCGCAAGAGTACATTATTTTATCGGTAATTCTACATTTTACGGTGTACTTCTGCCGACAGAGAAGATTTACGCGGACATGCTTAGTGCATTGGGTTTCGCCGGGATTAACATTCGCCCTGTGCGCAAGAGAAATTCGAAAAAAGAGTTGATCGAGTTCGACGTGTCGGCGTCCTTCAAGGGCTAGCCAGTTTTCTATATCTTGTGTTTTTGCCCGTTCGCCGCGCTTCTGTCAAAGCCGCATAAGCTCCATTCGGGAAAATCCAGCGAAGGCTTCGTGAAATCCTTTCGCGCCGAGTGAAGATGAAACAGGGGGCGGACGGTGGTTTGATCTGAAAAATCGGGTGCGCCCGGCCCACACGAATACCTGACCGACGGCACGATGACTGCGCAGCACCTGGCACAAAATCTGGATCAAGCGGAGCCGGGCATTCCGGATGGATCGCGCGCCGCGTGCCGGACGGCGTGAATGACGATCTCGGTGCCCGTGACTTCGTAGAAAACCAGATAGGGATAGGTCGCCGTGGTCATCCGGCGGATCGCCGGATCGTTCGTGCGGCGTCCGATGTGTGGGTGTTGCAGCAGGAGCTCGGTGAGGGTTTTGATGCGGGCCTGAACCCGGCGCGCGCCTTGCGGTGAATGGGCGGCGAGGGTGTCGAGGATCGCGCTGAGGTCGGCAAGCGCCGGTCGGGTATAGCGAAGCCTCACAGGCCGTGCTTGGCCCATACCGCGCGCACCTGCTCCTCGGTCGCAAACTCGCCTCGCGCGGCGGCGGCTTTCGAAGCGGCAAGTGCAGCTTGCTCTTCAGGCGTGAGGTCAACCGGCGGCTCGTTATCCGCACCGGCCAGTCGCAGCATAACATGCGCGATGTCGTCTTGCGCGTCCGGCGGCAGGTTCCGCGCGGCCTCAACCGCCTGATCGAGAAGTTTGGTCATGGCCAATCCCCGAAATAGACTTGTAGATTAGCATAGGACTTTCTCGTCACAAACGGAAATCCCGCCCAAAGCGGCGGCAATGCCGTCATAAAATGAACTTTGACAGATCGGCGTCCTTGGCAAGCGCGCCGACCTGCTCGCGCACATAATCGCGGTCGATCATGATCTGTGTCCCCTGCGGCTGGTCGCAGGCGGTAAAGCTGATCTCTTCGAGAAGCCGTTCGAGGATCGTGTGCAGCCGCCGCGCCCCGATGTTCTCGACCGCGGAATTGATCTGCTCGGCGAGGAGCGCCAGCTCGTCGATCGCTTCTTCGGCAAAGTCGAGTTCGATCCCCTCGGTCGCCAAGAGCGCCTTGTACTGCTTGATCAGGCTGGCCTCGGGTTCGACCAGGATGCGGCGGAAGTCGCTGCGGTCGAGCGCCTTCAACTCGACCCGGATCGGCAGCCGCCCCTGCAACTCGGGCAGGAGATCGGCGGGTTTTGTCAGATGAAAGGCGCCCGAGGCGATAAAGAGGATGTGGTCGGTCCTGACCGTCCCGTGCTTGGTCGCGACCGTGGTGCCTTCGATCAGCGGCAAGAGGTCGCGCTGCACCCCCTCGCGGCTGACATCGGGACCGGCGACGCGCTCGCCGCGCCCGCAGATCTTGTCGATCTCATCGAGAAAGACGATGCCGTTCTGCTCGCACGCGGTGATCGCCTCGCGCACCACCATGTCCTGATCGAGGAGTTTGTCGCCCTCCTCGGCCATCAGCACACGATAGCTGTCGGCGACCGTCATCCGTTTGGTCTTGGTGCGGGTGCCAAACGCCTTGCCAAAGATATCGCCGAGATTGACCATCCCCATCTGGGCGCCGGGCATGCCGGGGATCTCAAAGGTCGGCAGGCTGGAGGCGGCGCTCTCCTCGATCGCGATCTAGACCTCGCGCTCGTCGAGTGTGCCCTCGCGCAACTGCTTTCTGAACTTCTGGCGGGTATCGGCGCTGGCGCTCTGGCCGACGAGAGCGTCGAGCACGCGCTCCTCGGCGGCAATCTCGGCCTTGGGTTCGACCTCTTTTCGCAGCCGTCCGCGCGTCATCCCGATCGCGATCTCAATGAGATCGCGCACGATCTGCTCGACATCGCGGCCGACATAGCCGACCTCGGTGAACTTGGTCGCCTCGACCTTGACAAAGGGGGCCTGCGCGAGACGCGCCAGGCGCCGCGCGATCTCGGTCTTGCCGCAGCCGGTCGGGCCGATCATCAGGATGTTCTTGGGCAACACCTCGTCGCGCAGTTCGGGCGAGAGTTGCTGGCGGCGCCAGCGGTTGCGCAGGGCGATCGCGACGGCGCGCTTGGCGTCGTGCTGGCCGATGATGAAACGGTCGAGTTCGGAGACAATCTCGCGCGGGCTGAAGGCATTTGTCGGCATCAGAGATCGATCTTTTCAAGAGTGATCTTGTCGTTTGTATAGATGCAGATCTGGGCGGCGATCGCCATTGCGCGGCGCGCGATCGTCTCGGCGTCGAGACCGTCAATCGTCACCAGCGCGCGCGCCGCCGCCAAGGCATAGGCACCGCCCGAGCCGATGCCGATAAGCCCCCCCTCGGGTTCGAGCACATCGCCGGTGCCCGACAGCAGGAGCGACACGCTGCGGTCGGCGACCGCCATCATCGCTTCGAGCCGGCGCAGATAGCGGTCGGTGCGCCAGTCCTTGGCGAGTTCGACGCAGGCCCGAGTCAACTGCCCGGCATATTGTTCGAGCTTGCCTTCGAGCCGCTCAAACAGCGTGATCGCGTCGGCCGTCGTCCCGGCAAATCCGGCGATCACCGCGCCGCTGCCGAGGCGGCGCAGCTTTTTCGCGTTGGCCTTGACAACGGTCTGCCCCATCGTGACCTGACCATCGCCGGCGACGACCACCTGTCCTCCCTTGCGCACCGAGAGGATGGTCGTGCCGTGCCAGAGGGTGCCGGGGGGAGTATCCATGAGCCTCTGCGGGGTCCGGTGCGATGCCGCGAGTGAGATGTAAGCCCGCCTGCTCTCCGGTCAAGCGCCGGGCGCCGCCCGGCGCCGGAACTGGCATCGGCGCGCCGGAGTTGTTAAAAGGACCCCGGCCCACGGGGGTCACTCGGAGGAGAAGAGCGTGCGGGTCGCCACGGTCGAACGCAACACCAGGGAAACCCGGATCACCGGCCGGGTCGATCTCGACGGCAGCGGCAAGGCCGCGGTCGCGACCGGGATCGGCTTTCTCGACCACATGCTGGAGCAACTCGCCCGGCACAGTCTGATCGATCTCGAAGTGAAGGCGAAGGGCGATCTGCACATCGATTTTCACCATACCACCGAGGACACCGGCTATGTCGTCGGCGAGGCGGTCTCGCGCGCCCTCGGCGAGCGCGCCGGCATTACCCGCTACGGCCATGCCGTGATCCCGTTTGACGAGACCCTGACGCGCGTCAGCCTCGACGCCTCAAACCGCCCCTATCTCGTCTGGAAAGTTGTCTTCACCCGGCCAAAGCTCGGCGAGATGGACACCGAACTGTTCAAGGAGTGGTTTCAGGCGTTTGCGCAATCGGCCGGGGTCACGCTGCATGTCGAGAACCTCTACGGCGAGAACAACCACCACATCGCCGAATCCTGCTTCAAGGGGCTGGCGCGCGCCCTGCGCCAGGCGGTTGCACTCGACCCGCGGCAGGCCGGGATCGTGCCCTCGACCAAGGGCACCCTTGGCGGCAGCCTCGCATGATCGTCGCCATCCTCGATTACGGCTCGGGCAATCTGCGCTCGGCCGCCAAGGCGTTTGAGCGGGCGGCGGCAGAGAACGGCATCACCGCCGAGATCCGGGTGACGGCAGATCCCGAAACGGTTGCCGTCGCCGACCGCCTCGTTCTGCCCGGAGTCGGCGCCTTTGCCGATTGCCGGCAGGGTCTCGCCGCCGTGCCCGGTCTCGAAGCCGCGCTCGCAGAGGCGGTGATCGCCCGCGGCCGGCCGTTTCTCGGCATTTGCGTCGGCATGCAACTCCTGGCCGAACGCGGGCGCGAATTTGCCACCACCCCCGGTCTCGGCTGGATCGCCGGCGAGGTCGTGCCGATCGCGCCCGCCGATCCCGCCCTCAAGATCCCGCACATGGGCTGGAACGAACTCCGCATCACGCGGGCGCACCCGCTGCTCGACGGTCTGCCCTCGGGGGTCCACGCCTATTTTGTCCACAGCTATCACCTTCGTCTGGGCAATCCGGCCGATCTCGTCGCCGCGGTCGATTACGGTCGCCCTCTTGCCGCCGTCGTCGCCCGCGACAATCTCGCAGGTACGCAGTTTCACCCGGAAAAGAGCCAGCAAGCCGGGCTGCGGCTGATCGCCAACTTTCTGCGGTGGCATCCATGAGCGGCGCGCGCGCGGCCGGGACGATTGCGGTTGAGCGGCTGACCCAGTTCTCGGGCACCGATCTCGACGATTTGTGCGAGGCGACCGAAAGCGCGATCATCGAGGGCGGCGGTTTTGGCTGGCTCACGCCGCCGCCGCGCCAGGTGCTGGAAAACTACTGGAAGGGGGTTCTGCTGGTGCCCGAGCGCCGGCTGGTGGTCGGCCGGCTCGATGGCATCATCGCCGGCTCCGCGCAACTGTCCCGCGCGCCGCGCAACAACGAGGCGCAGGCTCTTGCCGGCCAGTTGACCAGCGCCTTTGTCGCACCCTGGGCGCGCGGCCGCGGTCTTGGCGGCGGCATCGTCCGCGAGATCGAGCGGCTCGCCCGCGAGATCGGCCTCACCGTCCTCAACCTCGATCTGCGCGATACGCAAAAGGCGGCGATCGGCCTCTATGAGAGGCTGAACTACCAGCGTTGGGGCACCCATCCGGCCTATGCCCGCGTCGAGGGGCGGATCGTTCCCGGGCATTATTATTACAAGATCCTCGACGGGAAGCCGGGGGCGCCGTGATCCTCTATCCGGCGATCGATCTGAAGGACGGTGCCTGCGTGCGCCTCGTGCGCGGCGAGATGGCGAGCGCCACCGTGTTCAACCATGACCCGGCGGCGCAGGCGTGCCGTTTTGCCGAGGCCGGCTTTCTATGGCTGCACGTTGTCGATCTCGATGGTGCTTTTGCCGGCCAGCCGGTCAATGCCGCCGCGGTCGCCGCGATCCGCGCCGCGGTGCCGCTGAAAATCCAGCTTGGCGGCGGGATTCGCGACCGCGAGCGCATCGAACGCTGGCTGGCGCTGGGCATCGACCGTGTCGTCCTCGGCACCGCCGCGCTGCGCGACCCCGATCTGGTGCGCCGCGCCGCAACCGAGCATCCCGAGCGGATCGCGGTGGCGATCGATGTGCGCGAGGGGCGCGTCGCGGTGCGCGGCTGGGCCGAGACCAGCACGACCCCGGCCGCCGATCTCGCCCGCCGCTTTGCCGATTG
The DNA here is from genome assembly GCA_050730055.1 of Allostellaceae bacterium. Taxonomy (GTDB): domain Bacteria; phylum Pseudomonadota; class Alphaproteobacteria; order ATCC43930; family CGMCC-115725; genus AP-15. The sequence continues at coordinate 4,245 of JBOHMF010000096.1, read as the reverse complement.
CGGGGTCGCAGCGATCATTCACACCGATATCGGCCGTGACGGGGCATTGGCCGGCATCGATGCCGAGGCGGTCGCGGCGCTGGCGCGCCAGACCCCGGTGCCGGTCATCGCCTCGGGCGGGATCGCCTCGCTCGCCGACATCGCTGCCTTGCGGGCGCATGAGGGGGACGGCGTCGCCGGGGCCGTTCTCGGTCGGGCGCTCTACACCGGCCGGATCGACCCACAAGCGGCCTTGCGCCTGGCCGCCGAGGAACCTTCGCGCGAGCGTTCGCCATGCTAAAGGCGCGGGTCATCCCCTGTCTCGATGTCAAGGACGGCCGGGTCGTCAAGGGCGTCAATTTTGTCGATCTCATCGATGCCGGCGATCCGGTGGCGCAGGCGCGCTTCTACGACCGCGAGGGCGCCGACGAACTCTGCTTTCTCGACATCACCGCGAGCCACGAGGAGCGCGATACCCTCTACGAGGTCGTCCGCCGCACCGCCGAGGAGTGCTTTATGCCGCTGACGGTTGGCGGCGGGGTGCGCGCGGTCGAGGACATCCGCCGCCTGTTGTTGGCCGGCGCCGACAAGGTCTCGATCAACACCGCCGCTGTCCATCGCCCCGAATTTGTCCGCGCGGCGGCGGAGAAATTTGGCAGCCAGTGCATCGTCGCCGCGATCGACGCCAAGGCGACGGGCGCCGGATGCTGGGAGGTTTTCACCCACGGCGGCCGGCGGCCGACCGGGATCGATGCGGTCGCGTGGGCGTGTCGGCTCGCCGATTACGGCGCCGGCGAGATCCTCCTCACCTCGATGGACCGCGACGGCACCAGGTCCGGTTTTGATATTGCCCTGACGCGAGCGGTCGCGGATGCGGTACGGGTGCCGGTCATCGCCTCGGGCGGGGTCGGCACCCTCGATCATCTGGTCGCAGGTGTGCGCGACGGTCATGCCGCGGCGGTGCTCGCCGCCTCGATCTTTCATTTTGGCACCTGCCGCATCGGCGAAGCCAAGGCGCGGCTCGCCGAATGCGGCGTCCCGGTGCGGCGATGACGAGGCCGATCGGGCGCGATGACGAAGCCGAACTCGGGGCCGTTCTCGACCGGCTGTGGCAGGTCATTGCGGGGCGACGGGGCGCCGACCCGCAGACCTCTTACACGGCGCGCCTGTTCGCCGCCGGGAGAGCAAAAATCGCGCAGAAGCTCGGCGAGGAGGCGGTTGAGGCGGTCATCACCGGGGTCGCGGGCCAGTCTTCGGCCCTTGTCGGCGAGAGCGCCGATCTGCTCTATCACCTGATGGTCCTGTGGGCCGATGCCGGGGTCTCGCCGGCCGAGGTCGCAGCCGAACTCAAGCGGCGCGAAGGCATCTCGGGGCTTGCCGAAAAACGGGCGCGCTCGCGCGCCGAGTGAAAGGGAGCAGCGTGGTCTACGATCGCAACAATGTGTTTGCCCGCATCCTGCGCGGCGAAATCCCCTGTAACAAAGTGTATGAGGACGAACACGTCCTCGCCTTTCGCGACATCCGCCCGCAGGCGCCGACGCATGTGCTGGTGATCCCGAAGGGAGAATACGTCTCGCTCGACGATTTTTCCGAAAAGGCGTCCGCGGCCGAGATGGCGGCGCTGGTCCGCGCGCTTGGGCAGATCGCCCGCAGCGAGGGCGTGGCGGAAAGCGGCTATCGCATCCTCGCCAATACCGGCGCCGCCGCCCGCCAGGAAGTGCCGCACTTTCACGTGCATATTTTTGCCGGGCGCGATCTCGGGGCGATGCTGCCGCGCCGGGAATAAGCGGCGGGCAAGGCTTCTTTGCAAAAGACCCGGCCGGCGGCCGGGTCCGAGATCGCGTCCTGTGCAGCCTCGCTCAGCCGCGCAGCAGCGCCTTCATCTGCGGCGGGATCGGCTCGTCGAGCACATGGTCGTAAAGCGCGTGCAACAATTCTTCGCCGTGCGTGCGGCCGTCGAGAAAAGCGATGATCTGATCTTCCACAGAGGGCGGCGCGGCTTCCAACTGCGCGAGGGCGGACAGGATGGTATCGCGGTACATGGCAGGCTGACCCTTTTTTGGCATCCGGTTTTGATCCTGTCACAAATTGAGACCGGATATGCGCCTCACCGCCGCGACCGCGCCTCATACGTGACAAAACGCTAACAGTCTGTAACAGAAAATGATCCTGCAATTTCGGGAAGCACCCATGCGTAATTTGCATGGATGAAGTGTTCTGTCGCCTCGCCGCGCTCCGCGCGGGTTCACCGCTCGCGCGGCGCCGGGGACACCGGCGCTGGCCGGCGATAGCTGAGTGCCTCTGCGATGTGGCGGCGCGCCACAGCCGGCGCATCTTCAAGATCGGCGAGCGTGCGGGCGACTCGCAGCACGCGATGATAGCCGCGCGCCGACAAGGACAGGCGCTCGGCGGCGCGGACCAGAAGACTGCGCGCTGCCGCCTCCGGTGTTGCGACCGTGTCGAGAAGCACCCCGTCCGCCTCGGCATTGGTGGCGATCCGGCGCTCCTCCGGCAGGGCCTGATAGCGCGCGCGCTGCCGGGCGCGCGCCGCCGCGACCCGGTGGGCGACCGCCGCGCTGTCCTCGGCGGGCGGCGGCAGAGCCAGATCGGCGGGCGACACGGCCGGCACATCGATGTGAAGATCGATACGGTCCAGGAGCGGACCGGACAGGCGCGACTGATATTCCTCGGCACAGCGCGGCGCCCGGCCGCAGGCGCTCTCGGCGAGCCGGCCGCAGCGGCACGGGTTCATCGCCGCCACCAACTGGATGCGCGCGGGATAGGTGACGTGATGGTTGGCGCGGGCGACGGTGATGCGCCCGGTTTCGAGCGGCTGGCGCAGCGCTTCGAGAGCGGCGCGGTTGAACTCCGGCAACTCGTCGAGAAACAGGACACCCTGGTGGGCGAGCGAGATCTCGCCCGGCCGGGCCCGCATCCCGCCGCCGACCAGCGCCGCCAGCGAAGCGGAATGGTGCGGATCGCGAAACGGCCGCGCCCGCGACAGTCCGCCGCCGCGAAGCCCGCCGGAAATCGACTGAATCATCCCCAGTTCGAGCGCCTCCCTGGGTTCGAGCGGCGGCAGCAGCGCGGGCAGGCGCGCCGCCAGCATCGATTTTCCGGCACCCGGCGGACCGGTCATCAACAGATTGTGACCGCCGGCCGCGGCAATTTCGAGGGCGCGCTTGGCGCTCTCCTGCCCCTTCACATCCTTGAGGTCGAGCCGGTCTCCGGCGGCTTTGGCGATAACCGGGGATGGCGGCGGGATCAGTTGCGTGCCGCGGAAGTGATTGACGATGGCGAGGAGATCGGGCGCCGCGATAATCTCGACCGCGCCGGCCCAGGCCGCTTCGCCGCCGCACGCGGCCGGGCAGATGATCCCGCTCTCCCGGCCTGCCGCCCACAACGCCGCCAGCAGGACCCCTGCGACCGGGGCCAGCGAGCCGTCGAGCGCCAGTTCGCCGAGCGCGGTGTAGCCGAGGAGATCCTCCGCCGGCAGCGCCTCCATCGCGGCCATCAGCGCGAGCGCGATCGGCAGATCGAAATGACTGCCTTCCTTGACCACATCGGCCGGGGCGAGGTTGACGGTGATCCGCCGCGCCGGCACCGCCAGACCGAGCGCGGTGAGCGCCGCGCGCACCCGCTCGCGCGACTCGGCGACCGCCTTGTCGGGCAGCCCGACCACGGTGAAGGCCGGCAGACCGGAGGCGATCGTCACCTGGGCCTCGACTGCGATGACCTCGACCCCGTGAAACGCCACCGTGCGGACCCGCGCGACCATGCCCCACTCGCCCGAAACCCATAGTGTCGGTCGAGTTTAGGTGTTCGCGCGGGGCGATGCCAGATCGTCGCTGTCTGCGCTCGCCCCAATCCGGTCGTGTCCCGGGCGGCCGGTTGCGGCCGGCGAGAGCTTTCAGTAGTCTCCCCGCCCTGCCGCCCGCGGCCCGCCCGCTGCAGATGCGGCACGGAGGGGTGGCCGAGCGGTTGAAGGCGCACGCCTGGAAAGTGTGTAGACGGTGATGAATCGTCTCGCGGGTTCGAATCCCGCCCCCTCCGCCACTTCAGAACAGGGCGGCGAACGCCGAGCGTAGCCGATTTTACGCCCGAGGTGGAGGCACTGGCCCGGCATGGCGCGCCGGAGATCTGCAACACCGACCAAGGCAGCCCGTTCACCGCGCCGCGGTTTGTGGACATGTTGAAGGCGGCCGGCATCCAAGTCGCCATGGACGGGCGCGGGCAGTGGATGGACAACGTGTTCATCGAGCGCTT
>JBOHMF010000095.1:0-11903 GCA_050730055.1 Allostellaceae bacterium | reverse complement strand
CGGCGCAATCCGATCAGCTCACACGCATCGGCAACCCGCAGACGACCCGACTGAACCTGCAACAGAACCTCGAGCCGGCTGAACTCCTGCTTGCTCATCGACACCACCGTCACGGCGCACCTCCCGGGACCCCAGAACCCGGGGGAGTGTCACCTCTACTTTGCACAGGGGTGTCATCTCTATATTGCGCCTACACCTGACGCACCATAATTCGCCAATCTGGAAAATCCCCGGAAGTCCTTGTGAAGCTCTCCCGCGCGTTGTGAAGCACAACCGGCGCGCGGCGGCGATTTTATCTTGCCGCGCAGGCCTGCGGCGCACCGGTGACAACTTGCGGCACCGCGCGATTACCTGAGGCGCTCCGGCACAAAATATAGCACATGACCGATAGACGTGCGAATCGGAGGCGCCGGCGAGCGCGGCAGAAATCTACTCCAAGGAAATCCTGAGGCCTCGCGGGACCGAGAGGACTCATGCGCCGCATCCGCAGCGCCCTTCGACAAGCTCAGGAGTGCCACAGTCAAGGGCGCATTGCGTCCTGCTCCGCTGCGCTTCGCCCCTGCGGGTGACAGCGGCGCTTTCTGTAGCCGCAGGGAGCGGTCGGGACGGGAACGTCCCGGATCACGACACCCTGCAGGGCGTCGAACGAGGAACGGATTTTCGTGACTGGCGCCGCTCGCGCAGAGCCTTCCCTTCGACGAAACCGCTGGCGTAGAAGGTGATCGCGTGGCCGCCGACAAGGCCGGCATCTCGGCCTTGGCACCAGCTCTGCTGATCCCATCTCGGCGCTCGGCTGCGGGCGTCAATCTCGATTCAATACTATTGAATCAGCCTTTTGTTTAAAGTCGGCGTGCTTTGTCGTGGTATTCCTCCTGAGGTGTTTTGTCACACCTCCTTTCTGCTGCAAAAACATTGGTGAGATCAATGAGTTCTATGCTTGCACATCACACGAGCAGGCTTGTCGATTTCATCCTACGAGGGGGGCTGGTCTTTACACTGCAGCGGGGTCCAAGCTGTAACCTTGGGAACCAGGCTAATAAATGGTTGTTCGCCAGCAAGTGCAATGGCTTGGCTGAGGGGAGGGGACCATGAGCGACAGGCCGCCGCTTGCGACGATCGACTGCCCGGAATGCTTGGCGTGGATAGAGGTCTATCCCCGCGGCGCACCTGGAGAGCCGATCCGCGTGTGGAAAGGGCAGGATGAGGACGTTTGCAAGGTGCAACCCTTGAAGCTGTGCCCGCACATTCACGCCGCGATTGCAGCGCAATTCCCCGACCATCTCCCATGAATAGACCGCAATCAGGAACAGGTGCGACGGATACGGCACCCGGTGAGGGAGAAAAGGCCTGCGCGGTCGATGCTGCGTTGCCAGCTCGCGGCGCCCACGCTGATCACGGACAGGGATCAGCGAGCCGCGGCCTAGGAATCACCGTGGTCGATCCTCTCATCCTCAGCCCGTATCTGTGCCAGCCGCTCAACAGAAGCTACCAAGACTTCCTCGATGAGCAAATCGACCGACTCGAAGCCGAGCGCCAGAGCCTGGATAAGCAGCTTGCCATGCTGCGGGGAGAAAGGGAGCACATTCTATCGTAAGCTCAAAAGCACCGTTGGCTTTTCGCCTTTTTGTAGATATAATCAGAAGGCCGGTCTCTCGGCCCGATCGCGCTGCCTGTGCTCCCCCCATAGCGATCGGCTGGAATGGGCTTACCGGGAGGCGCGGGAAAACCGAGAGGACTCCGCGCCTCTTCTGCCCAAATCCGAGCGTCATCGGGCGAAAAGTGCCTTTCACACAACACTGTGGCAGCCGAGCGCCACACCGTGGAACCAGCCGTTAACGATTGCGTTCCGCCCCCCGAGGGAGGTCATGCGGGCGCGGCTATGGCCGGTTTGGTGCGCGTGTCGAGAGCGGAGCAGTATCGCAATTCAGCGGCGAGCTTGCGGCTGCTCGCGCAGAAGACGAGATTTCCGGAGGGCCGCGACGATCTGATCAGACTGGCCGTAGGTTTTGATCGGCTGGCCCACTGGATAGAGGTTCGTGAGACCACCGCTGCCGACACGGCGGATTAGGGCCTCTTCGACCTGATCGCGAACAACCACCTTCGAGCACATGACACCTGGACAGCAATGGGGCTGCCGGGATATTCGCTCGACAGCCCCTTTGCAGCCGCGCTATCAATTTTGACGCGCGTTCGCTTCCGAGGAACCACCTTGATGCGCTAGCGTTCCTCCCAGAAGCAATCCTGCCTGAGATGCCATCTTTTGGTCACAGAACCGGCCCCTTGCCCGGCTCGGTGCTGGCCAGGGTTCAAGGTCGAGCAGTCCCGGTCCTCAAAGGCGAAACCGCCGGCGTCGACGGTGCGCTCGAGGCTGCAGCGCGCGCCTTCCCGGCCCCGAGCAAGGTGGCGGCGCGCGACTGCGGCCGCTTGTTGCTGCGGATCGCCGGAGTGCTGGAAGCGCGCGGCGAGGAGTTCGTGCAACCGATCGCAAGCACGATTGACAGCTTCACCAAGCGCAAGAATGTTACCGCGGCACGCCCCGGCGGCAATAGGAGGCGACCCATGACCGATCTGTCAACCCGCAAACTCGGACGCACCGGCCTGCCCGTGACGATGCTCGGCTACGGCGCGATGGAACTGCGCGGCGCCCCCCGGGCGCGCGGCATCAGCGAAGCGGAAGCGGAGACGATCCTCAACGCGGTGCTTGATGCCGGCATCAACTACATCGACACCTCGATCGATTACGGGCTGAGCGAGGAGCGCATCGGCCGCTATATTGCGCATCGCCGCGACGAATATTATCTCGCCAGCAAATGCGGCTGCCTGGTCGGCGCCCCGCCGGCGCCGCGCGGCGAACGCAGCCCGCACGTCTTCACCCGCGAAAACGTCGTCGCCGGAGTCGAGCAGAGCCTCAGACGCATGAAGGCGGACCATCTCGACGTCGTGCAGTTTCACAGTTCGCCCTCGCAGCAGACGCTCGCCGAACACGGCGCCGTCGAGGCGCTGCTCGATCTCAAAAATGCCGGTAAGGTGCGGTTCATCGGCATGTCCGGCACATTTCCGCATCTGCGGGACCATATTGCGATGGGTGTCTTCGACGTCTTCCAGATCCCCTATTCGGCGGTCGAGCGCGAGCACGAGGGTGCGATCACCGCGGCGTCCGTGGCGGGTGCCGGCATCGTCATCCGCGGCGGGGCCGCAAAGGGCGCGCCCTCGCCCGACAAGCGCACCGGACTGCAATGGAGCCGCTGGCAGCAGGCCGGCCTTGACGACCTTTTGCAAGGAATGACCCCGGTCGAATTCGTGTTGCGGTTTACCTTCTCGCATCCGGATATGGACACGACGATCGTCGGCACCGTCAATCCGGTGCACCTCCAAACCAACCTCGCTGCCTTGCGGGCAGGGCCTTTACCGCCGGACCTCTATGCCGAGGCCAAGCGCCGTCTGACCGCCGCCGGCCTTAAGCCGATGACTGCTTGATGCCCAGACAGGCCCTGTAGTAGCAGCCGGTTTCAGACCGCCGCGGCCGGCGCCGATCAACCCTTCGACATCGGCTTCCATCAGGATTTGCAGCACGGCCTCCGTCACGGCCCTGAGAAAATCGCCATCGCCGCTCTTCTGCAGCAGCTCGACAAGCGCCATGCTGTCTTCGGTCATCGGATCCTCGGTCGCGTTGGTGGGGCTTTGCAATTCCACCTTAGCGCACCCCCTCGATGACCACCTCTCGCTCACGCGCGCGCCGGGCTTTATGTGATGAGGCATTCCACCCGGCGCGCGCTTACCGCCGAAATTCCACCACGAGTGCGGACGCTAACTGCGGCGGCGCGACCAGCAAGGAGAGCATAAGGAAGTGCGGAGCGCATATCCCTTACGTCAGGCAACGGCGCCTCTGAGCCACTACCACAGCGGGGGGCGCGATCGGGCCATCCCACGGGTTCTTGTGCTCCCGGAGCCGCGGCCGCGCGGTGGTCGAACGATTCCTGGGTCAGAAAACCTGCAGACTGTGTGAAAACTCCCCCATCCATCTAATTTCGTCGCCCTCGCGGAAGCGGGGGTCGAGGGCAACAGACTGAAATCCCTGGATTCCCGCTTTCGCGGGAATGACGGGAAAAGGGTCCGAGAAGGGTCGGCATCGAGTTTTCACACGGTCTGCCTGGGTTGAGAACGAAGGAGGCGGCACCAGGCCGCCCCCCTCTGCTGTTCTGTGGTCTGCTGCTACCCGGCAGCCTTTCGATATCCGCGCTTGGCATAACCGGCGGTCAGCTCGATCCCGGCCTGCCGCGCGATCCGCCAGGTCGTGTTCGGATTGCGGCCGAACTCGCGCGCCACGGCGGAAGCGTCGCGCACAACCTCGAGCCGCTCCAGCATGCGCCGCCGCTCCTCGGCCGAGACTTTCTTCTTCGTCTCGCGCCGGTCGTGCTCGTCCAGCAGCGTGCGCAATTGCTGCCGTGCCCGGTCAAGCCTGGAACTCACCGCCTCCTCGCTGATGCCGAGGACGCGGGCCATGTCGCGGTAGCTCAGTCCCGCGATGGCGCGCAGGTGCAGAGCCTCCTGCCCCTCTGCCGAGAGTTTGGAGAGCGCGCGCCGGACATCCCGCAGCTCCAGGCGCCCGAAGATGTCCTCGGTGGCGGCCGTCTCGGCCCTTCGACTGTCGCTCAGGAGCGCCGCCGTGGCCGCCGACCAGTTCCGGTGCAGTCCGGCGCGGTGCAGGTCGTCAGCCCAGCGGTTGTGCAGGATCTTGCAGAGGAGCGCCACAAGCCCGGATCCGATCCCGATCCGGTCCCGTCGGCTCCAGGCCCGCAAAAGCGTGTCCTGCACCAGATCGGCGGCGTGCTCTGCGTCTCTCGCAAGCATCCGAGCATACCTGCGCAGCCGCGGCGTCGCATCGGCGAGAGATTGCGCAAACCCGTCGTCGGTGACAGTCTCGTAAATGTCGATTGCCATGCAGATCTCCAATCGAGATGGCGGTTGACAAAAGGCCCGGGCACTGTTCGCGCAGCGTCCGGGCCAATCGCTTTACAGGGAGCGCAGCGGTCTCGCCGCGCGCTGTTCTCTTTTTCGAGAACGGGAATTTGAATTCAGACGGATATTGAGCCGCGCGCTGCGCGGCGGCCGAGTCCAGGCTCGCCCGCAGGGCGACTCGCGAGCGGGGGTGCCGATTTTGTCGAGCGAATCCTATGAGTCGCGCGCGTAGCGCGCCCCTTGCGCTCGGCAAAATTGGGGGCACTGCTCTTAGGTCACGTCTCAACTGTCCTGTTTGGAAACGGCGCCGCTCAATCGGGCGGCGCCTGAGCAGTCAGGGCTGCGTCGCGGGCGCGGTCGATCTCGGCCTGCATGGCAAGGAGCCTCTTCAGCTCGGCCTTGGCCTGGGCACGCTCGCGGCGCGTCAGCAGGCAACCTGCCGTCTCTGCTCTCAGCTCCCGGAGCTGGTCAGCGATCGTGAGCATGTGTCTCTCCTTCTGTTTTGAAAACGAGAGACGCAGTTCATGCCGGGGTGGACCGGGTCGAGGATCGCCCCCGTCAGGGGGCGACCGGCCTGCCGGCGCGCGGGGGGAGCCGATTTTGTCGAGCGTCATCGATGACTCGCGCGCATCAGCGCGCTCTCTGCGCTCGGCAAAATTGGAGGGCACCCGCGTGTCCTCGAGGCGGTCTGCGCCGGCATGGTAGAATGGGATGCAGGAGGAGGCGGATAGAGGTTCGGGGTTGGCACGGAAGCCGGGGGCCGCGTCGCTGTTGATGTCGGCGCAGGCTCGATGCTCGTGCTGGGCATTTATCGGAGGCGGTCAAGCATCGGCTTCGCAATCGTCATCGCGATGGTATTGGCCGGAGCGGAAGAGAGTCCCGCCGCGGAGAGCCGCGGCGGGGCGTCGCCGTCAGCGGTCGCGCGGCTCCCACAGGACGATATGGGTGGCGCCATCCTCGGCCGGGTGTTCGAGCTTGACCAGCCGGCAGCGCAGCCAGTTCGGTCCGAACTCAGGGGCGCCCAATTTAAGGTTCACATAGGTCTCGCCACTCGATTTCGCGACCTGGCTCCAGCCGGCCCCGATCTCGTAGCGCTGCCCGGCATAGACCCGATAGTCGGGGCTGTTGTCGGAAGTCTTGTCGACCCGGACGATAGTCAGCGCCGCGGTGGCATTGAGGGTCTTCAGGGTGCCGGTGAAGCCGTTCGGCAGGGTGGTGAAGGTTCCGAGCGTGATCGCCATGACGTGGTCTCCTTGATTGGGTCGCAGGGCCCGTCCCTGCGATGTCTCGCGCTCGGAGACCGCAAAGGGCGCCGCCGGCACCGCGAGCCTCGCGAGCGGCCGGAGCAGCGCGGAGGACCGCGGAGGCGGGAGAATTTGGAGCGCAGCGGCCGCGAGGAGGACGGCTTGTCCGGCCGGGGAAATTCTTTCGCTGCAGCGGTTGCGGGCGGCGCCTGCGGGCTCTAGCGCTGCCAGAGACATGCAGGGGCGGGCTTGCGACAACCCGATCGCAGGCGACCACGCGGCGCATCTGCTGAAGACCAGCCACGCGACGGGCGCCGGCCCCTTCCTGATCCCTCACCACACCTGCCGCCCTGAACACCCCGGCCGAGACCGGCCGACCACAGCCCCGACGGGTCGCCATGCCGTCGTCACGAGGTGAGGTTTTCAGCCGGATGCGTTCGCGGAGAGCGGCGAGATCGGCCGAACCTCATCGGGCCGCGATGGGTTCGCCCGCCGGGTCGTGCACGGGTTGGGCTCGACCCGCGGCGAGGTGCTGCCTCGCTCCACCCTGGGAGCCGCGCAGCCAGTGATGCCGGCGGCCGCAGAGCAGGGCGCGCACGAAGCAACGACGGTGAGGCATGGCAAATGGCGGGAGAGAAGCGCGGTCGGGAAAGCGCCGGCTTCCCGGGGCCGGTTGCACCGGCTGCCGGATGCCGGGATCGGAAGGACCGGAATCGGCGGTGCTGTCGGTGTGCATTTCTGCATCGGGTGGAAAACCCGCCGTCCGGGGTGCGTGTCGGAACGGCTTGGTTGCGCCGTCAGCCGCCCTCGCATGGTCTGGAAAACAGAGGCTCCGTGTGCCACGCTGAGGTCGAGATAACCGGAGGTGTGCGATGAGCCAGTTCGAGGTCGCCGACAACAACGTTGCCGAGACGGAGAGAGCTTCGTCGGCCTATGCGCCGCCGCTCCAGCGCACGGCAGGGCAGCCGCCGCCCATCGCGGCGCACGGCGGCCTGTCCTACATGGCGTTCGACCGGGACGGCGATGCGGGAACCACCGCGGCGCTCGAGGACGCGCTCGCGGAAGTCGCCGAGGGCGAGGGCCAGCGGGTTACTGACATGATCGACAAGGCACCGCCGGGCCCGATCAAGACCCGATGGGGCCTCGGGTTCCGCGACTACGACGAGTGCGTGAAGTACATCCGCCAGTCGAACACCATCAAAGCCCCGGCGGGTGGCCTGGCGCTGCCGCTGCCCTATACTGTCTACGAGCGGCCGAGCTACTCCGTCGTCCCGTCCAACGCTCTGTGGCGGGACCCGGCGCGCGCCGACATCGCGGCGATCCTGCGCAAGAACGAGCAAGGTAACCGACGGCGAGACCTGTTTTTCCCCCAGGTGATGCGCGACGCACGGCGCATCGGCGAGTATTATCCGGGCCTCTCGCCCAGCAGCCCCGAATGCATGGACCGGCTCGGCCTGTCGCTGGCGCATTTGGAGTCCAAGTGCTCGAACATCTACGATCCGGCCGAGGTCGAGCGCGTGTACTACCCCGAGATCGAGAAGCTCCTCCTCGAGTTCTTCCCGGACGCGACCGATGCGCTGGTCTACAACCACGATGTCTTCGACAAGGACTACACGGGCGACCGCACCGAAGACCAGGACAGCAACAACCCGGGTGTGAACGCCAATTACGCCAACCTTGTGCACAACGACCTGAACGACAACAGCGGCCGCGTGCGCTGCCGCGAACTGCTCACCAGAAACCTGCGGAACTTCGGGCGCCCGCAGCACTACACCGAGGAAGAAGCCGACCGGAAGATGTCGCGGCGGTTCATGTCGATCAACCTCGCCAAGCCGATCGAGACGATCGAGCAGTTCCCGTTCGTGCTTTGCGCCTGGCCCTCCTTCGCCGACCAGCCCTACATCACCAACTATCGGATCTACGACGACCGCGTCGGCGAGACCACCCGCTTCACCTGCCGTCCCGACCACGAGTGGTACTGGTTTCCCCAGCAGAAGCCGACCGAGGTCTCGATGCTCAAATGCTATGACTCGGTGACCGACGGCTCCGTCTCGCGCTGGTCTTTTCATACGGCCTGCATCGATCCGACCGCGCCCCTCGACGCCCGATGCCGCAAGAACGTCGTGGTCCGGTCCTTTGTCTTCTTCTAGAGAGTCCGGTCGCACGGCATAGCGGCGCCGTGCACTCGCTGCGCGATCGGCTCCGATGTCGCTGATGCGCTCTGGAGGGCGACGACGGCGGTCGCCGCCGCCCTCCAGAGCGGAAGAACCTCCCGGAAGGAAAGCCCTTCCCGGTTTTCGTTCGCGGTAAAGTCAGCTCGCTTTATCGGGCAACCGCGACGATCTTGTTCCCATCGGGGTCGCGAAGATAGGCGAGATAAGCGCCGTTCGGGCGCGCGCCGGGCGGATCCTCGATCGACGTGCCGCCATTCGCAACGCCGGCCTTGTGCCACGCCTCGGCCATTTTGGCGTCGCTCATCACAAAGCCGATCGTGCCGCCGTTGGCGGAACTCGCCGGTTTGTCGTCGATCGGTTTGCTGACCATGAAACGGCCGCCATTATGCGAATAAGCCAGGCGGCCTCTGGCGTCCACCGTGCCGGGTTGCGCACCCATCGCCGCAAAGAGGGCATCGTAGAATTTCTTTGACCGGTCGATATCGTTGCTCCCGATCATGATGTGGCTGAACATCTCGAATTCTCCTTGTGAGCATGACGCAACGGCCCGTCGCCTGCGCCCATAAGCGGAAGCGGCCCGAGGGCCCCGCCAGTATGACGGGCCTGCAATCGGCAGCAGAGCAGAAATCTTCCCTTCCACTATCGCCGGGTGCGGTGGCCTGTAGCAGCGGAGCCTCGGACGAAAGCGGGAGCGGTCCGCTTCGGGGCAGACCTTGCCGTTCGAGTTCGCTCGCGGCAACAGCGCTCATGGATGGGAAACGGCCACGTGTCCCTCCCTGGAGGGAAACCCGTCGCCCTCCATGATGCGCTCTCCGCTCGTAGCTGCTGCAAGGACGCGCACTATGCCGCACATGTTCGGTCGAGCGCATGGGATACGGCGGCTGTCGATCCGATCGCGCCGCGATCGGCGCCGTGCTCGCGGGCGAAAGTGGCGGGAACGCTCCGGCGGCTGTTTTCGGTCGCCGGAGCGCGGATCGGCCGGCAGGAGAGAGGGTGCCTATGCGGCGGCGCCCCCGGCCTTCGCCGGCTGGTCGAAGCGCCAGACCGGGATGCCGAGCTTTTTCGCCTTGTCGGCGAGGTTGGCCGAGATGCCGGTGCCGGGGAAGACGATGACGCCGATCGGCAGGGCTTCGAGCACCCGGTCGTTGCGCTTGAAGGGCGCGGCGTTCTTGTGCCGGGTCCAGTCGGGCTTGAAGACGACCTGCGGCACTCGGCGATTGTCGGCCCAGCAGGCGGCGATGCGCTCGGCTCCCTTCGGGCTGCCGCCGTGCAGCAGCACCATGTCCGGGTGCTTGGCGCGGACCTTGTCGAGCACGGCCCAGATGCGCTCGTGGTCGTTGCACTCGGCGCCGCCGGTGAAGGCGATGCGCGGGCCGGGAGGGACGAGGATCTCGGTGTCGGCGCGGCGGCGGGCGGCAAGGAAGTCGCGGCTGTCGATCATCGCGGCGGTCAGGGCGCGATGGCTGACCATCGAGCCGGCGCGCGGGCGCCAGGTCGAGGCGGTCTCGATCTCGAACAGCTCGGCGGTGTGATCGCGGAAGAACTCAAAGGCGTTGCGGCACTCGATGAGGCTCTGGCCCTCGGCGATCAGGCGCTCGAGCTCGACGGACTTGACCTCGGAGCCGTCCTGCTCGAGCTGGCTGCGCTTCTGCGCCTGCTCGTTGCGGTCGAGTTCGGCCTCAAGGCGGTCGATCTTGCGGTGGAAGAGGTTGACAAAGGACCAGAGGATGTCGGCGAGATCGTCCTCGAGCCTTGTGCCGATCAGCATTGTGCTGAGCGCCTCGACCGCGGCGTTGAGCTGGACCTGGGCGGCCTCGGGTTCGGGCAGCGGCCGCGGGTCGGGTTCGTCCGCGCCGGGGCGGTGGCCGTAGAGGGCGAGTTCGGCGAGGAGATGCGCGGTCGGGGATGCGGCGTGCAGCTCGGTGTCGGGATCAGTGTTGAAGGGGAGGTCGGTGTCGTCGTGCGTCATGGCGGGTGCCTCTCTGCCGGTTTGGCCGCGCCCATCGCGGCCTTCACGGCGATCGCCCGCCGGGGGCGGGGCGGGACGGCACCCGCGGCCGCCCGCGCTCTTTCGCGGGGGCGGCAAGGGCTGCAGCAGCGCGGAGGATGGCAGCGGGCCGGAAATTTTGCTTCGCGCTGCAAAGCCGCCCTGCGGGCGGCGGCGGAAAATTTCCGGGGCGCGCCATTGCCGGCCCGCCCTGCCTCCGGCAGATCGCCCGCTCGGGAAGGCCGCCGGCGCGGACCCTCTCTGGCTGAGGCAATCCACCGGCACAGCGACACCCACTTTCCCTTCCCGGCCTGACCCGGCAGAGATCGCTCAGGCTCACCCGCTCGCATCCGCGGCGGGATCGCGGGGCAGAAGATGCACCTGGTCGGAGGGGGTGAGCTGCGGCACGAGGTGCCCGAGCATGGCCCCAGCACCGAGCCGGCACAGGTCGAGGTTGAAGTCGCCGTGCACCGGCACGAGGTCACAGACCTCGATGCCGGCAGCCTCGCTGCGTTCGCGTAATCGGCGGGCCGCCATCAGACCGGCCGCATCGTTGTCGCGCGCGACATAGAGGCGGCGCAGCGCGGGCGGGAAGGCGAGGGCGGCGAGGTGGTTGGCCGACAGCCCGGCGACCATCGGCAGCGTGGGCAGCACGGATTTGAGCGCGAGCACGGTCTCGATGCCTTCGCCGGCAACGAGCGCATCGGAGACGATGCCGAAGCGGACGCCGTTGCCGAGGAGATGCCCCAGCGCCCGCCGCGGATCGGCGATCGGGGCTTTTGCCGGACAACGCGGATCGAGCCAGGTGCGCAGGAGGCCGGTGATCGTGCCGTTGCAATCGGTGACAACGGCGAGCAGGGCCGGCCATGCCCGGCGTGGCGCCTCGGGGCTCTCGCGATACCAGGCGGCGGGGTGGAAGCGCAGGGCGGGCCAATCGAGCCGTCCGAAGATGCCGCGGGCGCGCAGATAGGCCTCGGCCGGGGTGCCGGGGATCGGACGTCCGGCCCGGAACAGGCGGCGGGCGGCTTCGGGCGATCCGCGCGGGATCGGCCCCGGCGGCGGGCGCCCGGCCGGCTCCGGCCGCTGCGGCAGGGCGAGAAAGGCGCGCGCCTCGGCCATCGCCGCGCTGAGGGTGCCAAAGCCGCGGTTGAGGGCGATCAGGTCCAAGAGATCGCCGTACTCGCCGACTGCGGCATCGGTCCATCGGCCGGCGGCGCCGGGACCGTGGTCGGGACCGGTGAGGCGCACATAGAGGCTGCGCCCCGGCGTGTTGAGGACGTCGCCGCAGAGCCAGTAGCGGCCCGAGCGGCGGCCATGAGAGAGGTAATGGCGGCACACGGCCTCGGCATCGCGCGCGAGGCGGCGCGCCAACTCGGCGGCGCTGGCCATGACGCATCCCGCGGTCAGGCCGCGGCGGAGCGCGCATGGACGCGCAACAGCGGATGGCGCTCGAAGAGGGTGGCGAGCAGCGCCGGCCCGCTATCCTCAGCGACGGGCAGGAAGAGCCGCAAGCGCCAGGCGTTCATGACCATCGCGCGG
>JBOHMF010000094.1:0-11937 GCA_050730055.1 Allostellaceae bacterium | reverse complement strand
GATCGACAGCATGCCGATGCCATATTTGCCGGACGCAAGCGCCCCGACCGGCGAGCGCGAGGCGGCGACCGCCAGTTCCATCGTCGGCCGCGTATAGGACGGCAGCTGGAGGCGCGCCCCGACGAGATCAAACCAGTCGGTCTTTTTTGTCACGGTCTCGCCGCGCAGGAGCGGCACGACGACCTCGAGCGCCTCATCCATGCGGCGGCGCTGATCGGCGGGCTTGATCCCGATCTTCAAGGCGTCGTGGACAAGCGCCCCCGGCCCGACGCCAAACATCGCGCGGCCGCGCGTCATGTGGTCAAGCTGGACCATGCGGTCGGCAAGGATAAAGGGGTTGTGATAGGGCAGCGAGACGACCCCGGTGCCGAGACGGATGTGGCGGGTGCGCTCGGCCGCGGCGGCGATGAACATCTCCGGGCAGGCGATGACCTCAAATCCGCCGGAATGGTGCTCGCCGATCCACGCCTCGTGGTAGCCGAGGCGGTCGAGCAGTTCCAGCAGTTCCATATCGCGTTGCAGCGACTGGGTCGGGTTCTCGCTGTAATGATGAAACGGCGCGAGAAAGATGCCGCTGCGCAGGGTGAGATCGTTCATGCCGAGCTCCAGAGAGGAAAAACCTTGCTGCCCCGATCGTCCGCCATCGCGCCGCCCCCGGCAAGCGGATTTCCCCGCCCGCGCCTCTGGCCGCGGTGCTTGACGCGGTGCTATGGTCGGCGGATCGCACCCTTTCCGAGGAGACCCCGATGTCCGCTCTCGCCAGCGCGCCACAGGACCCCATCGCCTGGCCCTCGAACGGTCTCTCACAGATCCCGTTCCGCCTCTACACCGACCCCGCGCAGTACCGGCTGGAGATCGAGCGCATCTTCAAGGGGCCGGCCTGGAGCTTTCTGTGTCTTGAAGCGGAGATCCCGCAACCGGGCGACTGGGTGACGGCAAGCGTCGGCGAGACCCCGGTTGTCGTCGCGCGCGATGCGGCCGGTGCCATCCACGCCTTTGTCAACCGCTGCGCCCACCGCGGCAATCTCCTCTGCATCGAGCGCCGCGGCAGCGTAGAGCCGGGGGGTGAGCGGCTGACCTGCATCTATCACGGCTGGAGCTACGATCTCGCCGGACGGCTCGTCTCGGTTGCCTTTGAGTGCGGGGTCAAGGGGCAGGGCGGGATGCCGCCCGAATTCCGCAAGGACGAGGTGATGCTGCCGCGCCTGCGCGTCGCGCTTTTTTCCGGGCTTGTCTTTGGCACGTTCTCCGAGGCGGCGCCGGAATTTGAGGACTATATCGGGGCGGAGGTCGGCGGCGCGATCCGCCGCGTGCTGAACCGGCCGGTACGCCTCCTTGGCCGCAGCACCCAGATCCTGCCCAACAACTGGAAGCTCTATGCCGAGAACACCAAGGACGCCTATCACGCCAGCATCCTGCACACCTTTCTGACGGCCTTTCGCATCAACCGGCTGTCGCAGGAGGCGCGGGTCTATATCGACGACAGCGGCGGCCACGCCTTCAGCCAGGTCAAGCTCGACTATGCCGCCGAGGACGCCGATTACCGGCGCGAGCAGTTGCGCGCCGACAGCGGGTTCCAGTTGCAGGACCGCTCGGTCGTTGATTCGGTTGACGAGTACGGCGATCATGTCTCGGTGCAGATTTTGAGCCTCTTTCCAAGCCTCGTCTTGCAACAGATCCGCAATACGATCGCGGTGCGGGTGATCCGCCCCAAGGGGGTCGATCGGACCGAACTCGACTGGCTGCATCTCGGGTTTGCCGACGATGATGCGGCGATGACCGAGCGCCGGCTGCGCCATGGCAACCTCGTCGGCGCCGCCGGCTACATCTCGCTGGAGGACGGCTGCGTCGGCGGCTTTGTCCAGCGCGCGCTGACCGGGCACGACGCCGACAGCGGCCTTGTCATGCTCGGCGGGCACGAGGCCGAAACAGCGCCGCCACGCGCCAGCGAGGCGGCGGTGCGCGGGTTCTGGAAGAAGTACCGCGCGCTGATCGGCAATTGAGAGCCGCAACTCCTATGGACGAGGCCGGATTGCGGCGGGGGATCGAGGATCTCCACGCCGCCTATGCCGAGTGCATCGACGAGGGCCGGCTTGAGGAGTGGCCGGATTTTTTTGTCGAGGATTGCCGCTATCGGATCACCAGCCGGGCCGATCACGCGGCCTGGTTGCCGCACGGCGTCATCTATGCCGCCTCGCGCGGAATGCTGGTCGATCGGGTTCTGGCGCTGCGCCAGGCCAATCTGTTTGAACCACATCATTACCGGCACCTCCTCGGCCCCCCTCGCATCAAGGGCGTCGCTGATGGCGTCGCCGAGGTCGCGACAAACTTTTTCGCGGCGCGCATCATGCACGATGGCGAGACGAGCCTGTTTGCCACTGGCCGGTATCTCGACCGCATCGCCATCGCACAGACGCCTTATCGTTTTATCGAGCGTCTCGTCATCCTCGACAGCCACAAGATCGATACCTTGCTGGTCATTCCGCTGTAACAGGCGGTTCTGGCACCGCCGCGGTTCCGCTGGTAGAGTCCCGGCGATGGGGATGGAGTCCCCCGACAACCGCCGCAAGGCTGATGACTCCTACCGAGTACCAGAGCGGTTTGGTGCGCGGTGGGGGCCTGTCCGGTTCCGATGCGCCGACCCGCAGAAAAAAGGAACCGGTCGATGCGGAGTCTTCTCGGCTATCTCGTTGTTCTCGCCGGCGCCGGGCTTGGCGGCGCGGTGCGCCACGCGGTCAATCGCGCCGGTATGCACCTTGCCCTGCCGCTGCCGTGGAGCACGGTATTCATCAACATCTCCGGCTCTCTGGCGATGGGTCTGATCGCCGGCTGGTTCGCCTTTCGCGGTGAAGGGGGACAGACGCTGCGGCTGTTTCTGACCACCGGCGTCCTTGGCGGATATACGACCTTTTCGACCTTTTCTCTTGATGCCGCGCTCCTGTGGCAGCGCGGGCAGGCGTGGCACAGCGCGCTTTACATCGTGGTCTCGGTCGTGCTCTCGCTTCTGGGCGTCTTTGCCGGACTTGCGGTGATGCGGCACTGGGCCGGTTGATCGACATTTCGCGGCCCTTGCCCCTCTCCCCGCACGCGGGAAGAGGGAGAATTGCCAAGGGAAGCTATGCCCGGTTTGGCCGGAACGCGGGCATGACCTCCTCGGAAATCCACTGGATCTGTTCGAGCATGATCGCCTCGGGTGTGCCGATCGGACTCGACAGCGAGACGTGCTGCATGCCGGGATAGTGCTCTTCAAAACCCTTCAGCAGATCGACAAGCTGCCCCGGCGTGCCGGCGAACCAGGCGCCGAGTTGCATGTAGTGCTCGACCCCCGGCACCCCGGCCGCGGTCCAGCCGCCGCGGCGTGCGACCGCCGCGACCTGCTCGGGCGAGAGGCCGGGAACAAAGCCCAGCGGCGCAAACATCTTGACGTGTTCCTCAAAGATCGGGGTGATCTCGCGGATCGCCTGCTCGCGCGTGCGCGCGAGGTGCAGGTGCATCCCGATCTGCAAGTTCTCGCCAAGCTTGAGAGGGATGCCGGCGCGCGCCGCGGCTTCCTGATAACCCTTGATCGGACCCTCGGCCATCGTCGCGGCGCCGCCGCCGACCGCGCCCTTGATGCCGTGCTTGACCATGAAATCGAGACCGCGCGGGTTGGCGCTGACGATCGGCTGCCAGCACTCGACCGGGCGGTGGATCGGGCGCGGCACCAGGGTCAGATCCTTCAGCGCATAGCCGCGATAGGGCACCTCGGGCGGCAGGGTGTAGTGCTTGCCCTTGTGCGAAAAGCGTTCCTCGTTAAAGGCTTTGAGGATGACCTCGACCTGTTCCTCAAACAGTTCGCGGTTGGCGCTCTGGTCGAGCATCGGGGCGCCAAAGGTTTCGACCTCGCGGGTGTGGTAGCCGCGCCCGACGCCAAAGACGACGCGCCCGCCCGAGAGGATGTCGGCGGCGGCAAAATCCTCGGCGAGACGTAAGGGATGCCACATCGGCGCGATGTTGAAGGCGCAGCCGATCCTGATGCGCGGCGTGACGTGCGCGAGGTGTACCGCCAGAAGCGGGATGTTGGGGACGCACTCATAGCCTTCGTGCTGAAAATGGTGCTCGGCGAGCCACACCGTGTCCCAGCCGGTTTTGTCCATCTTTTTGGCGATCGCCTCGGTCTTGGCAAAGACGCCGGCGAGGTGCTCGTTTGAGAAGCGCCGCTCGTTGGCCGGGGTGGCGTTCTGGCCGCGATCCGGCAGATCGACATGGCCTGCGTAAACGGTTGTGAATTTGGTGATCATGCCTCGTCTCTCCGGCTGGTCTCTCGGCAGTGTTGCGCAAACCGGCGCAGTTTGCCAGAAAACGCCGCATTCCCATCGCCAAGGAGATCGGATGGACACCACGACCTTTGGCCGCACCGGACTCACGGTCAGCGTCGCCGGCCTCGGCTGCGGCGGCAACAGCCGGTTGGGTCTCGGCAGCGGCGGAAGCGAAGCGGAGGCGATCACGCTGGTGCGCAAAGCCTTGGATCTCGGCGTCAATCTCTTTGACACCGCCGCGGCCTATGGCACGGAAGAGGTGCTGGGCAAGGCCCTGAAGGGCGTGCCGCGCGAGCGCGTCGTCATCGCCACCAAGGCGTCCTGGGGGGCGTTATCGGCCGAGCGCGCGGTCGCCAGCCTTGACCGCTCGCTCAGCCGGCTCGGCACCGATTACATCGATATCTTTCAACTGCACGGTCTCTCGCCCGCCGAATACCGCCGGGCGCGTGAGGTCGTCGCCCCGGCGCTGTTGAAGGAGCGCGACAAGGGCAAGCTGCGTTTTCTCGGCGTGACCGAGGCGGGGCCCAGCGACCCCGCGCACGAGATGATCGCGCGTGCCGTCGCCGACGGCATCTGGGACAGCGTGATGGTGGCCTTTCACATGCTGCACCAGAACGCCCGCGAGCGGGTCTTTCCACTGACCTTGAAGCACCGCGTCGGGACCTTGCTGATGTTCGCGGTGCGCAACATCTTCTCGCAACCGGCGCGGCTCGAGGCCGCCATGTGCGAGTTGGCGGCCAAGGGCGCGGTGCCGCAAGCACTCGCCGCGGCGGATGATCCGCTCGGTTTTCTCGTTCATCCCGGCGGAGCGACGAGCCTCATCGACGCGGCCTATCGCTTTGTGCGTCACGAACCGGGCGTCGATGTCGTGCTGTTTGGCACCGGCGATACCGGACATCTGCGCGCCAATATCGCCTCGCTGCTGGCGCCGCCTTTGCCAGAGAGCGACCGCGACGCGCTCGGAAAATTGTTCGGCCATCTTGTCGGGGTCGGTCTCGACCTGCCCGGTTTTGCCGGCGGCCCCGCTCCCGCCGCCTGATGCCCGAGGCTACGACGCGCCGCAGCCCGCGTCGATCGCGTCCACCACTTCCATCGATACGATTTCGTCAGGCTCGCCGGTATAGACGATGAGACTGACCGTTTCGATGCCGATCATCGCGCTGTGCGGCTGGCCTTTCGGGTTCAGCGTGTAGCCGCCGGAACGGCGCGCCGGTGTGCCGCTCTTGGTGCCGCGGCCGCCTTCGAGATTGAAGACGTGCTCGTCCGACAGCGCCGTGGCGATGATCTTGATGACCTTGCCGGGCGGCGGTGAGAACATGGCCAGCCAGGCAATGCCGCCGCCCTCGTGCCGGCGGTCGCTGAGGATCTTGAGCCGCACGATCGCCTCGCCGTCATAAACCACCGCCGGTCCATAGAACGGCGTGCCCGCGGTCCATTCCGCGCTCGCGACATCCACATGAGTCGAAGCCATTTTTCCCTCCAAAAGCATCGTCGCGCGCATGGTAGAACGGGCGTGCTGACAGCGTCCTGTCAGCAGAGTTTGGAGCGCGATGCGCCGGGCCGACCGCCTGTTTGACATCATCCAGAGCATGCGCGCCGCCGCGCGCCCGCTGACTGCGGCGGCGCTCGCCGACAGGCTCGAAGTGGCGCCGCGCACGATCTATCGCGACATCGCCGCGTTGCAGGCAAGCCGGGTGCCGATCGAGGGCGCGGCCGGGATCGGCTATGTTCTGCGCCGCGGCTTTGACCTGCCGCCTCTCATGTTTACCGGCGAGGAGATCGACGCGATCGCCGTTGGCGTGCGCCTTTTGCACCGGCTGCGCGATCCGCAGCTTCAGCGGGCGGCGGAGAGCGTGCTGGAAAAACTGGCTGCGGCGATGCCGCCGGGATTGCAGCCGCATCTCAAGGAAGCGCCCTATTATGTTTCGGACGGCGGCGCGCCGGCGGTCGCCGGCCTCGATCTCTCCGAACTGCGCAGCGCCATCCATGCGGCGCGCAAGATGTGGATCGCTTATGTCGATGAACGCGGCCACCGCACCGAGCGCACGATCTGGCCCGTGGGCTTGGCCTATTACGTCGATGTCACCGTGATCGGCGCCTGGTGCGAGTTGCGCGGTGATTTCCGGAATTTCCGTATCGATCGCGTCCTCGCTTCGCGTCTTCTTGACGAGACCTACCCGGCCGAAGAGGGCCGCATCGCCGCCGAATGGCTTGCCCTGCGCAAGGATCGGCCCGATACCGGGTAGCGCGGTTGCCGCTGACCATCTCACCCCGGCGCGGCGGCGCGCTGGATGTTGGCGCTGCGCACGGGGATGCCGGTTTCCTCAAAGCAGACCCGCGCCAGTTCGGCGACGCCGGCGCGGATTTCCTCCTTTGAGGGGAGCGCAAAACAGAGCCGCATGTGCGAACGCGCGCCCTCGCCGTCGCACGCCCACTCGGGGCCGGGGTTGAAGACGATCCCGGCGCGGGCCGCCGGCTCGACGAGTTTTCTCACATCGATCGTGTCGGGGAATCTGAGCCAGAGAAAAATGCCGCCCTTGGGGTGCCACTGCTCGACCGCGGTGCCAAATTCGCGCGCCACCGCTTCGCTCATCGCCGCCAGCTTGCCCGCGAGGATATCGTTCAGCGCCACGACATGCGGGTCAAAGCTGCGCGCAAAGAACTCGGCGACGACCATCTGTTCGAGCGCGCCGGTGCCGCTGTCGCTCTCGCGCTTCAACGCGACGAGGCGGCCGAGCGCCGCAGGGTCGGCGATCGCGTAGCCGAGACGCAGCGCCGGTGACAGGGTCTTTGAAAACGAGCCGATATGGATGACCTGGGAGGGGTCCATCGCAAAGAGAGCCGGCGGCGCCCCGACGCCAAAGAGGAGATCGGCGTAGCACTCGTCCTCAAAGATCGGGACGCGGTGCTTTTTGGCCAGCGCCAGGAGCGCCTCGCGCCGTTCCCGCGGCAGGATCGAGCCGGTCGGGTTCTGGATCGTCGGGATCGTATAGATGTATTTGGGCTTCACGCCCTTTTGCCCGAGTTCGTCAAGGATGCGGGCCAGCGCATCGATCCGCAGCCCTTCCTCGTCGAGCGGGGCGCCGACAATGCGGGCGCCGCAGCGCGCGACCTTGCTGATCGCACCGCCATAGGTAAATCCTTCGAGGATGACGGTATCGCCGGGATCAAGCAGCAGGCGGTTGACGAGATCGAGACCCTGACCCGAGCCGGTGGTGATCAGCACGTCCTCGGCGGTGCATCTGATCCCGCGTTCCGCAGCCTTTTTGACGACAAACTCGCGCAACGCCAGAAGACCCTGCGGACCGTCGGCGTTGTAAAGGGCGAGCTTTGTCCCGTCGCGCCGCAGCACGTCGGCGGCGATCTCGGCCAGCGCCGCGGCCGGGATATGCTCGGGAGCGTTGTGGCCGCCGATGAAATTGTATCTGGGAAAACCGGTCCAATGCGGTGCCGGCGCCGGCGCCCCCTTGGCGAGGCGATCGAGATAGGCAAAGCCCGAGGCGGTCATGGTCGATCGATCCTTGTACCAGCCATCCGTGTCGGCAGGGACGGGTAATTTGCCCCTCACCCTCCCGCTGCGCGGGTTCCTCCCTCTCCCCGCGTGCGGGGAGAGGGGTAGGGTGAGGGGCCTTGGTTCAGCGCGCCGCGGGGGCGTATTTGCCGGCTTGTTGCGGGGTGATGTCGGGATAGGCGCCGGGCGTCTTCTGCGCCGCCCGCTCGTGCATCTGCAGCCGCGTGATGCGTTCCCACTTGCGCTTCAACTCGTCCTTGACGGTAAAGGCGAGCCGGCCAACCCGCTCGATGTCGAGTTCGATCCGGTCGCCGTCCATGAACGGGTTGAGACCGCGGTGGTTGGTCCCGGTGGCGATGATATCGCCCGGCTCCAGAGCATGGACCGAACTCAGCCACTCGATGCAGCGCGGGATCTTGTGCGCCATGTCGCTGGTGTTGAAATTCTGCATCACGGTGCCGTTGTTTGACAGCCGGATCTGCAACTTCTGCGGGTCCGGGATCTCATCCTTGGTCACGATGTACGGCCCGATCGGGGCAAAGGTGTCGCGCGATTTCATTGCGAAAAAGCCGGGGGCCGGCAGACCGCGGGCCGAGCCGTCGATAAAGCAGGTATAGCCGAAAACGTAGTCCATCGCGTCGGCGGCTTTGACATTGCTCGCCTTCCTGCCGATCACGAGCGCCAATTCGGCCTCGCCCTCAAAGATTGTCGCCGGCGCGTCGGGCAGCACCATCGTGTCGCCCGGTCCGCAGATCGCGTTCGCCGTCTTCTGGAAGGCGTTGATCGGCGCCGGCGCGCTGCGCGTGCCGTCCTCCATGTAGTTGACCGCCATGCAGTCGATGTTATCCGGCTTGGGCAGCGGCGGGCGCACCCGGACCCCTGACAGCGGCACCCCCTGGCCCTGTGCCACGGCCTCTTCAAGCCGCCGGCGATAGTCCGAAAAGCGTGCGATCAGCCCATTGATCAGATCGCCCGGCCCGGTATGCGGGATGTCGCGCACCAGGGCCGAGACATCGACAATGCTCTCGCCCTTCAGGACGCCGAGCTTGTAGTCGTCAAAAAAGAGGATCTTCATCGGATGGCGCTCCCTATTCCGCGGGGACAAAGATGCAATGGCGGACTTGGCTGCTGACGGCTTTTGAGAGATGGCCCTTGCCGGTGGTGTCCTCGACCAGGATGACCTCGCCGGCGCCGATCACGCGCGCCTCGCCGTCGCTGGCGGTGATCTGGACCCCGGCGTCGAGGTTGATGATGTACTGCCGGCGCGGCGCCGGGTGCCAATCGAGATCATAGGAGGGCGGCACCTCGCGAAAGATGATGCCGGTGGCAGGCAGCCGCCGCGACAGCTTGCCGGCGCGCGTCTCCTCGACCCATTCGATCTCGATGTCGCGGAAATGCGACTGGCCGCCCGCATCGGTATAGAGATTGTGGACCCGCATCGGCATGCCCTCCCGCGCCCGTCTGGTTCAGCGTGCCAGTGTAGCGGCGGAGCGCCGGCCTGCGCCAGTCTCTCAACACCGGTTGCCGGTTCGCAGAGTTTTGCGGCCTCTGCTACACTCATGCAATTTTAGAAAAGAGCAGGGAAAATCGCGTGTGACCAGCGCGGCGCAAATCATCATCGATCGGGTCAGCCACGTCTACCGACCCCCTCACGGCCGCCCGGTGCTGGCGCTCGACGGCATCTCGCTCAGCGTGCGCGAGCGCGAATTCCTCGCGCTTCTGGGGCCGAGCGGCTGCGGCAAAAGCACGCTCCTTTATCTTGTCGGCGGCTTTCTGCCGGTCGAGCAGGGGACGATCCTGGTCGAGGACCAGCCGATTGCTGGCCCGGGTCCCGACCGCGGCATTGTCTTTCAGCACTTTGCCCTATTTCCGTGGAAGACGGTTCTCAAGAACGTCCTCTATGGTCTTGAAAAGCAGAAGATTCCGCGGGACGAGCGGCTCCAACGTGCGCGCGCATTCATCGCTCTCGTCGGTCTCGCCGGGTTTGAGGACAGCTATCCCTCGCAACTCTCGGGCGGCATGAAGCAGCGCGCGGCGATCGCCCGCACGCTCGCCGTCGATCCGCACATCCTGTTGATGGACGAACCTTTTGGCGCGCTCGACGCGCAGACCCGCAGTCTGATGCAGATGGAACTCCTGCGCATCTGGCAGCAGTCGCGCAAAACCGTGATCTTTGTCACCCACGATGTCCAGGAAGCCGTTCTGCTCGCCGAACGGATCGCGGTGATGTCGGCCCGTCCCGGGCGCGTCAAGGAGATCGTCGAGGTCGGCTTTGACAAGGAGGACCCCGGTCTGACGCGCTCCACCCCGTTTGTGGAGATGGTCGATCACGTCTGGAGCCTGGTGCGCGCCGAGGCGCTTCTGGCGCAACAGGGCCACGCCGGATGAACCCGGAAAAGGTTTTCGTCTTCATCACCCGCGGGCGCGGCACCGGCAACCCCGGGCAGAGGCGGAACGCTGCGCGCAAGGCCCTGTTCGCTCGGAGACGAGTGCGATAGAAACCGGGAAGTCCGGATAAATATAACAGGCACCAGAGGGCGGCCATGCGTTCAAAAGCCATTCTTGCCATTGCCGTCGCGCTTTTCACCGGAGCCGCAACGATGGCGGGCGCCTCGCCGGTCGCCGCGGCGCCGTTGCCGATCCGCGTCGGCTGGGCCGAGACCCCCGGACATCTCGCTCCCCTGGTGGCGGTGCTCGCCAAGCGGCACCCCCAGATCATGCCGGGCGACGGCAAGGTGTACAATTTTGTCCCGGAACGCTTTCCCGGCAGCACCCCGCAGATCCAGGCGCTCGCGATCCACGATCTCGAAATCGCGGCCTTTTCCGACTCGGCCTTTGCGCTGGCGATCACCAATGCTCATCTCGATGTCAAAATCGTCGCCGATGTCATCCAGACCGGCCACAAGGGCTATTTTCCGGGCGAATACGTCGTCGCCAAGAACGGCCCGATCAAAACCATCGCCGATGTCAAAGGCGAGCGGGTCGCCACCAACGCGATCGGCTCGGAAGCGGATTCGACGATGCGCGCGATGCTGCGCAAGCACGGGATAAAGGACAGCGACTTCACTACGGTCGAGGCCAACTTTGCCAATCAGCCGGCCATGCTGGAGGAAGGCAAGGTTGACATGATCGAACTGCTGCCGCAGTTTGCCCATGACATCATGGCGACCGGCAAATACCGTGTCCTGTTCACGGCCGTGCAGGTGCATGGCATCTCGGAAGCGGTCTTCTGGTGCATGCGCGCGGATTTCATCAAGGCTCATCGCGCGGCGTTGATCGATTTCTTTACCGATTACATGCGCGCCGTGCGCTGGTTTCTCAATCCGAAAAACCGTCCGGAAGCCCTCGGCATCCTCGCCGCGGTGACGCACAAGCCTTTGAAAGACCTGCAATTTGCCTTCACGCCTCACGATTTCTACCGCTCGCCCGATCTGATGCCGGATATCCCGGCGGTGCAGCGGGAGATCGCGGAGGATGTGAAACTCGAGGTTCTGCCCAAAAACATCACGGTCAGCCCCAAATACGTCGATCTGTCGCTGGTAAAGGCGGCGGCAAAGCGCCTTGGCGCCCATGGCTCTTAACCCCGCCGAACTGGCCGCCGCCGGTCCTGCCAAGACCGCCCGCCCGCGTGGCCGGGCGCGCTGGACGGGCGGCTTGGCACGGTTTGGGACGGGGTTGTGGCGCTACACGCCAATCCTCATCCTGGCGGTGATCTGGGAGGCGGCGACCCGGCTGGGCTGGGTCTCGCCTCTTGAAATGCCCGCGCTCGACAAGGTCGTCACCGCCTGGTGGAGCTTGATGGCGAGCGGTGATCTGATCAGCAACGGCGCGCTCTCGCTCGCGCGCGGCACCGCCGGTCTTGGCCTCGCCATCGTCATTGGCGTTCCGATCGGCCTCTTGATGGCGTGGTACAAGCCGGTCCGGACGGTTTTCAACCCCCTGGTGCAGGCGTTCTATCCGCTGCCCAAATCGGCGCTGATCCCGGTGACGGTGCTGTGGCTCGGTTTTGGCAGCGCCTCAAAAATCGTGCTGATTTTTATCGGCTGCATGCTGCCGATCACGCTCTCCGCGTTCAACGGGGCGCGCAGCACCGAGCAGGTGCTGGTGTGGTCGGCGCGCAGTCTCGGG
>JBOHMF010000093.1:0-12096 GCA_050730055.1 Allostellaceae bacterium | reverse complement strand
CTTTTGCCGAGACGCCGCGGCCGCCGGCGCCGCCCGCGGCCCGCCCGCCGGCCGACGAGACGACGCTCGCCCCCGGCATCTGGCTGGCGATGACCCCGATCGCAATGACGCCGGATCACGCCGCCGAGGCGCTTTCCGATTTGCGCGAAAGCCTGCCGCTCTACGCCGCGGAGGGTCTTGTCCATCCGGCGGTCGTGCTGCGCGCCGGCAACTGGGTGCTGAGGGACAATGTGACGCTGGGGCCGTGGATGCACGTCGGCAGCCGCATCCAGCATTTCGCAGCTCTGCGCATCGGCGACGAACTTTCCGCGCGGGGCCGCGTCACGGCCAATTACGAGAAGAAGGGCCACCGCTTTGTCGAGTGCGACGTGCTGGTCTATGCCAACGAGAGCACGCCGATCGCGCGGATCGCCCATATCGCGATCTACCGCCCGCGCCCGGTCGCCGGATAAACAAGTTCAGCCGAGGCTCTTTTCCAAGAGATCGAGGGCGGCCACGGCAAAGGCGCGCATGTTGTCGATGCGGTCGTTCTTGCCGGTCTCGATCGTGATCGCGCGTTCGCCCCGAGGTCCGACAACGGCGATGCAGGAATGACCGGGGGCGTCGCCATAGCGGCTGCCGGTCGGTCCGGCGGCGCCGGTCTCGCCAAATGCCCAGGTGGCGCCGAGGGCGTCGCGGATCTTGCGCGCGAGGAGCAGCGCATAGGGTTCGGTGTCGGGACGGATGCCGGTGAGTTCGGCCTCTGTCACACCGAGAAGTCCGGTGCGCGACTGGCGGGTATAGACGACGGCGCCGCCGAGAAAATAGGTCGAGGCGCCGGGGATCGCCAGGAGCGCCGCCGAGATCAGGCCGGCGGTCGAGGATTCGGCGACCGCGACGCTTTCGCTGCGCGCCTTGAGTTTCTGCGCGATGCGTTCGGCTTGCGGGAGCAGTTCTTCCAACATCGCCCGTCCTTTCCGATAGGGGTGGAGATGGCCTGCGCGCCGAGTGTGCGCGAAGGCGCGCGCGCACGACACCAGAATCTCGCCGCAAGACTCTTCACTCTCCGCCACAAAGGCGAACCCGGTTGCGGTGGATGCGCAAAACCGGATAATAGCCTTTGCCGAGGCCGCAGCCGGGGAAAAGCCATGCGCATCGCAAAGTGGCTCGTTCTCTCGCTTCTTGCTGCGGTCCTGGATCCGCATCCCGCGTGGGCGCAAACCGCGCCGGCCCCGGCGGCGCAGCTGATCCTCCCCCCGATCGTAGTGATCGCACCAACGCCGCTCCTCGGCTCGGGGGTTGCGCGCGACACGGTGCCGGCCGAGGCCAGCGTTCTGACCGGTCAGGACATCACCCGCACCGGCCCGGCCAACGCGCTCGGCGCACTCAATCAGACGGCTCCCGGCGTGAGTCTCAGTTCGTCGTCGGGCAACCCGTTCCAACCGAGCCTGTTTTATCACGGGTTCCAGGCCTCGCCGCTGCAAGGCACCCCGGAAGGGCTCGCGGTCTATGTCAACGGCGCGCGCTTCAACCAGCCCTTTGGCGATACGGTCAACTGGGATCTGCTCCCCAGCCTGGCGATCGACCGCATGAACCTGCTGGGTTCAAACCCGGTCTTTGGTCTCAATGCGCTCGGCGGCTCGCTCGCGGTGCAGATGAAGAACGGCTTCACCTATCATGGCGGCGAGGTCGATCTTCTGGGCGGTTCGTTCGGAAAATACGAGGGAGAGTTTCAATACGGCCTGCAGAGCGGCAACGTCGCCAGCTATGTCGCGGCCAGCGGGCTGCACGAGGGCGGCTGGCGGCAGACGCAATCCTCCGATCTCGCGAATTTCTTTGGCGATGTCGGCTGGCGCGGCAACCGCGGCGAACTCCACCTCGACATCACCGCCGCCAATGACCGGCTCAACAACCCCGGCACCACCCCGGTCCAGTTGCTCGCAGTCAACCCTGCGGCCGTGTTCACCGCGCCCAATCTGATCACCAACAAATATGCAAGGATCAATCTGACGGGCCGAGACGACATTACGGATCGGACCTCGTTGCAGGGAGATCTCTATTACGATTACTTCCGGCAAAAGGTCTTCAATGGCGACGTACCCGATTTCTCGCCGTGCAACGACGGCTCGGGCTTGTTGTGCGAGGCACCGGGGGTGCCCGCTGTCGATCGCAACGGCAACCCGATCCCGGATTTTCTGCACGGCGGTCCCTACGCCGATCTCGACCAGCAGACGACCAACACCAACGGTTACGGCGCGTCCCTGCAAGTGACCAATCACCGGCCGCTCTTTGGGCGCCCGAACCAAGTCATCGCCGGCGTCAGCTTTGACGGCGGGCAAACGCTGTTTGGCGCAAGCACCGCGATCGGCGGATTTGCTCCGTCAACCCAGATGGCTTTTGGCCCCGGCATCGTCGTCGATCAGCCGGACGGATCGATCGCCCCGGTGCGGGTGGCGATCTCAAACGCCTATTACGGCGCGTTCTTCACCGATACCTATGCGATCACACCGGCTCTGTCGGCGAATGTTTCCGGCCGCTTCAACCTCGCGCAGATCGATCTGCACGACAAGCTTGGCACCGCGCTCACCGGCAACCACAACTACACTCACTTCAACCCCGCGGCCGGGCTGACCTGGAAGGTCCACCCCGGTCTCTCGCTTTACGCCAGCTATGCCGAGGCAAACCGGGCGCCGACCCCGGTCGAGTTGAGCTGTGCCAACCCCGCGAGCCCGTGCAGCCTCGCCAATTTCTTTGAGAGCGACCCGAACCTGAAGCAGGTCATCGCGCACACGGTCGAGGCCGGGGTGCGTACCCGGATGGTGCCGTTTGCCGGCGCCACCCTGTCATCCGAAGCGGCATTTTATCACACCACGCTCGACAACGATATCGAGTCGGTCTTCAGCCCGATCCCGGATCGGGCGTTTTTTCAGAATGTCGGCACCACCCTGCGGCAGGGATTCGATCTCAGCCTTCAGCTAAAAACCAAGCGCCTCCTCG
The DNA here is from genome assembly GCA_050730055.1 of Allostellaceae bacterium. Classification (GTDB taxonomy): domain Bacteria; phylum Pseudomonadota; class Alphaproteobacteria; order ATCC43930; family CGMCC-115725; genus AP-15. Next base: position 9,120 of record JBOHMF010000093.1, on the reverse strand, counting down.
TCCGACTCGCCTATTCCTATATCGACGCCGAGTTCCAGACCGGCTTTATCGAGTCGAGCCCGAACAATCCCGGCGCCAATGCCGCCAGCGAAATCCAGATCAAACCCGGCGATCGTCTGCCTGGCATTCCGGCGAATGTGTTCAAACTCGACGTCGATTACAAGGCAACCCCTGCCTGGACCGTCGGCGGCGGTGCGATCGCTGCGACCGGCCAGTTCCTGTTTGGCGACGAGGCCAATCTGACGCCGCCGACGCCGGCCTATTTTGTCGTCAACCTGCATACGAGTTATCAGATCACCAAGCACTTGCAGATGTTCGGCCTGCTCGAAAATGCCTTTGATGTGACGTATTATACTTCCGGAGCCTTCTCGCCGGTCACGGCCGTCCCCAATATCCTGGTGCCGAACGCCACAAACCCGCGCAGCTACAGCCCGGCCGCGCCGATCGCGATCACCGTCGGTCTGCGCGCGACCTTCTGACGGGACGCGACGAGCGCGCACCCCCGGGCCACGGACCCGCATGATCCACCCTCCCGGTTTGACATCAGCCTTGCGCCGATTATAGTCGCAGCTAAAAGAAGCTCCGTACCCGGGCTGCGTTTGATGCTGCGTTTGATGCAACCATTCGGTTCGGATTGGAAAGATAGAGCGGAAAATATCCAACTCTATTTCCAATCTCCCGGGCAAGGATTTGCTCAGTTGGGGGTTTAGAAAACCGTCATGCCTGACGCCGTCGCCTCCCTGTCGATCGTGGCGTTGTTCCATCAGGCCGACATCGTCGTCAAAGCCGATCTGTTGCTGCTTCTTGCCGCCTCGATCTGGAGCTGGACGATCATCATCGAAAAGCTGTGGCGGTTCACGATCGTGCGCCGCTCGCTCGCACGCGGCGAGAGGCTCGCCGCTGCCGCCCATTCGGCCGCTGATCTGGTGACAGAGGCGCAGCCGCGCGGCGCCGAGGACCTGGCCGGTCTGGTCCTCGCGGCCGGGATCGCCGAGAGCGAGACCCCCGACCGGCCCGAGACGGAAACTGCGGAGGAGCGGCGGGAGCGGATCGAGCGCGCCATGCGGCTCGCCTTGAACGGAGGGTTGCGGCGACTCGAACTGCGCCTGCCGTTTCTCGCGACCCTCGCCTCGGCCGCACCGTTCATCGGTCTCTTTGGCACCGTGTGGGGGATCATGGACAGCTTTGCCGGCATCGCTGCCGAGCACACGACGAGCATTTCGGTGGTGGCGCCGGGCATCGCCGAGGCGCTGGTCGCAACGGCGATGGGGCTGGTGGCGGCGATCCCGGCGGTTGTCGCCTACAACAAGATCGCCGCCGATCTCGGGCATTTCGCGGGACGGATGCAGGGCGTGATCAGCCGGACCAGCCGGCTCCTCGGCCGCGCGCCGCAAAAAGCACCGGAAGCCGAGCAATGGCTCGCCCGCTGATCCGGGAGGACGAGGCCGGCGCGGAGCGCTATACACCGCTCGTCGAGATCAACGTCACGCCGATGGTCGATGTGATGCTGGTCCTGCTGGTCATCTTCATGGCGACGGCCCCTCTGTTGAGCGTCGCCGTGCCGCTCAACCTGCCAAAATCGCAGGCGCAACACCTGGCCGAACCGAAAAAACCGATCATCCTGAGCGTCGATCGCAACGGTGACACCTTTCTTGGCGACCTGCGCATCGCCCGAGGCGACCTCGAACCGCGGCTTGCCGCGCTCGCCGCCCGGGACCCTGCCCGCGTCGTCTTTGTCCGCGGCGACCGCACGATCACCTACGCGCAGTTGATGAACGTGCTCGGTCTGGTCAGCCGCGCCGGTTTTGCCAAGGTCTCGCTGCTGGCCGAGCCGGCCGGCACGCCGTGAGCGGGGTCAGGCTTCCGTTTGCCCTGTCGCTGGCGGGCCATGCCGTGCTGCTCGCCGCCCTCACCCTGCTGGTGGTGACGCCGCCCCGGCCGGCGCCGCCCGCCTTGCGCAGCATCGAACTCATCCTGGCGCCGCCAACGCCAAAGCCGCCGCCCGCGCCCGTCGCACGGCCCGCTCCGCCAAAACCGCCTGCCATCCATCCGCCGCCCCGCCCGGCGCCGCCGCCCAGGCCAAAACCGGAAACCGCCCCGGCGCCGGTGCGCGCACCCTTGCCTCGTATCGCAGCACCTCCGCCCCGGCCGCAGCACAAGCCAATCTTCCAGCGCCCGGAAAGACTTCCGCCGCGCCGCATTCGCCGCGAGCCGTTGAGACCGCGCACTATCCCGCCGCCGCGCTACGTTCCCCCGCCGCCGCAGTATTATGCCCCGCCGCCGCGCTATGTTCCCCCGCCGCGGCGCGCGCCTCCCGCCGCGGCGACGATCAGCCCGGGCTATCGGGCGCGCCTCATAGGCTGGATCGGGGCACACACGTATTATCCCCAATCCGCCCGCGATGCAGGCGAGGAAGGCGAGGTGCTGCTGCGCTTTCGCATCGAGCGCAGCGGCCGTGTGGCCGATGTCGCGGTGGTCCGAAGCTCGGGCTATCCGGATCTCGACGCGGCCGCCCTGGCGATGATGCGCGGGGCGGCCCTGCCACCCTTCCCACCCTCGATGCCGCAGCAGAGCATCACGGTCGAGGTGCCGATTCGCTTCAGCCTGGGCTGAGCCTGACGGGGACGACAACGCGCAGTGCGTTTCGCGCGTATCATAAGGACCCTGGATCGCCCGCCATGACCTGGCCTTAATCCGGCGGCTTTTCGGGATGGGACCGCCATCGGGGGGATTCCATGCGTCTCTTCAAAAGCGTTCTGATCCTCGGCCTGCTTGCCGCCGTGCCGGCGCTGGCGCAGACCGCCGCCCCGCCGGCGCGGGTCGGGCGGCTCGCCGTCGTCTCCGGCACGGTCGCCTTTCACCCGCAGGGTGAGACGGTATGGTCGGCGGCGGAGGTCAATTATCCGGTCGCGGTCGGGACCGCGTTGTGGACCGAGAATGCCTCCCGCGCCGAACTGCGCATCGGCCCCGATACCATCGACATGGCGGGTGGCACCGCCCTCGACATCGACCAGCTGACCGCGCAGACCACGCATCTGACGCTTTCTGCCGGGCGCATCTATCTGCACGTGCGCCAACTCGACACGGGCGAGAGCGTCGCCATCGGCACCCCGCGCGGCGAGGTCAGCCTGCTCGCGCCCGGCAGCTACGACATCACGGCCGGCAGTGAGAGCGAAGCGGCGCAGGTTGCGGTGTTTGCGGGGCGCGCGCGCTTTGTCGGCGGCGGCGCGGACATCGCCATCGATCAGGGCAACGCCGCGCGGCTCGCCGGTTTCAACCCGGTCACCGTGACCTTTGCGCGGGTCGCGCCGGACGGCTTTGTCGCCTGGTGCCGGTCGCGCGATTTTGTCGAGGCAAAGCTCGTCACCCCGCATTACCTCTCGACCGGGACGACCGGTTATGCCGAACTCGACCAGTACGGCCGCTGGAGCGAGATCACCGGCTATGGCGCGGTATGGTTCCCAAACGCGGTTCCAGCCGATTGGGCTCCCTATCGCGACGGGCATTGGGTGTGGATCGCGCCGTGGGGTTGGACCTGGATCGACGCCGAGCCGTGGGGCTTTGCCCCGAGCCATTACGGGCGCTGGGTCACTATCGGCAACGCCTGGGGTTGGGTTCCGGGCCGCGTGGTGCCGCTCCCGGTCTATGTTCCGGCGGTGGTCGCCTTTATCGAAGGTTTTTCGCACCGGCACCGGCCCCTAGTCGCCTGGTTTCCGCTCGCGCCCGGCGAGGTCTATTGGCCCGCCTACACGCGCGATATCGCCTATATCCGCGCCCTCAACACCCCCGCCGTGCGCGATATAGACAGGATCGCGCTCGGCCCGCGCGGGCGGCTGCCGCGGCAGGTGTTCGCGACCCGCTATGCCAACCAGCGCTTTGCCATCCTGGTGCCGGAGCATGCCTTTGCCGGCGCGCGCAACACAAGGCGGGCGATCCTGCCGATTGCGCCGGAGCGGCTTGTCCGGGTGCCGGCGACCTTTGTGCCGCCGCGCGTGCATCCGGTGGTCGCGCACGTCCTGCCGCCGCCGCCGATCCGCCGCCTCGCCGTCATCCCGAGCGGGCGCATGACGCCGCACCCCGTGTCGGGCGCGCCGGTGCAGCCGCTGCCGCATCACCTCGTCAAAGCCGCGCCGCAACCAACCCCGGCCCTGCCCACGGTCCTGCGCGGACATCCCGTCGCGGAGCACGCGAAGCCGCCTGCGGTCAGAGAATCCGCGCGGCCCGTTGCGCCATTCCACCCGATGCCCGCAAATGCTGCGGCGCTGCCGCCGCTGCCGCATCACCCGCATGCCGTGCGGCGCGGTGTCCCGGAGCCGCACCGGGTCGTCGAACCCCATAGAGCCGTCCGGGTTCAGCCGCCGGAGCGGCGCCGGATCGCCGAGCCGCACGCTGCGTTCAGGGTTGCCCCGCCGGAGCCGCATCGGGTCGCGGAACCCTACAGGGCGTTCAGGACTCCGCCGCCGGAGCGGCGCGAAGCGCCGCGGGCGGGGGATTGGCGCCGGCCGCCGCAGCACCCGGTCGCGCAACGCGGCGGGCCCCCTGCGGGGTTTCACCGGCCACCCGAGCATGAGAGGCCGCGGGGCTGACCCTGATCCAGCAGCCGAGCGTTTTCGCGGCGGTCGCGGAACGGTCGCGCCTTGTGCGATCGGGAAAGGCCGTCAATACGACCTTGGCATCCCCAAGACGTGCTGGCCGATATAGGCGAGGATCAGGTTGGTCGAGATCGGCGCGGTCTGGTAGAGCCTGGCCTCGCGCCATTTGCGTTCGATATCGTATTCGCGGGCATAGGCAAAACCGCCATAGGTCTGCATCGTCGCCTCGGCGGCGTGCCAGGTCGCTTCCGAAGCGAGGAGCTTTGCCATGTTGGCGTCGGCCCCGCACTCCCGGCCGGCGTCAAACAGCGCGGCGGCGCGGCGGCAGATCATGTCGGCCGCTTCGAGTTCGGCCCAGGCGCGCGCCAAGGGGAACTGCACCCCCTGGTTCTGCCCGATCGGCCGGTCAAAGACGACGCGCTCCTTGGCGTATTCGATCCCCTTGTTCAGCAGCCAACGCCCGTCGCCGACGCACTCCTGAGCGACAAGGATGCGCTCGGCGTTCATCCCGTCGAGGATGTAGTGAAAGCCTTTTCCTTCCTCGCCGATCAGGTTTTCTGCCGGAACCTTCAGATTGTCCAAAAACACCTCGGTGGTGTTGTGGTTGATCATCGCCTCGATCGGCCGGATTTCGACGCCATGTCCCTGGCTCTGGCGCAAGTCGATAAGAAAGACCGACAGCCCCTCGGTGCGCCGCCTGACCTCATCGAGCGGGGTCGTGCGCGCCAGGAGCAGCATCAGATCGGAATAGCGCGCCCGCGAGGTCCACACCTTCTGGCCATTGACGACATAATGATCGCCCTCGCGCACGGCGCGGGTCTTGAGCCTTGTCGTATCGGAGCCGGTCGTCGGCTCGGTCACGCCAAAGGCTTGCAGGCGCAGTTCGCCCGAGGCGATCCCCGGCAGATAGCGCCGCTTTTGCGCCTCGCTGCCGTGGCGCAGCAGGGTGCCCATGATGTACATCTGGGCGTGGCCCTGGCTCGCCGTGCAGCCGCTCGCGTTGATCTCTTCGAGGATGACCGCGGCGGCGCGCAGCGGCAGCCCGGAGCCGCCGTATTCTTCCGGGATCAGCGAGGCGAGAAACCCGCCCTCGGTCAATTCCCTGATGAATTCGCTCGGATAGGCCTGCTCGGCTTCGAGCCGGCGCCAATAGGCGCCGGGGTAGCGCTCGCAAATCCTGCGGATCGCCTCGCGCAACTCGGGGTAATCCTCGCCGAGGGCTAGCGTCACCGGCGCATCGCTCATCGCGCTCTCCATCGCTCTCTTGCGTCAAGATAGCCCCGCCCCGGGCGGATTGCCAATTCGTGGCTCGTCGCTGCCGCTGCCGGCGGTCTTGCAATTCGGCGATGGCGGTGCGATGGAAACACCCCGCTTGGGTGCCGCAAGGGGCAAACCGAACGAGGGAGGACACCATGGCGTTTCGCAACATCGAGGCCGGGATGGCGCATTACCGCGGGCATGGCGGCGACCGCGGCGAAGCCTATTATGCGCACCCGGCCAACGAGGGGCCGCATCCCGGTGTCGTCGTCATCCACCACATGCCGGGCTGGGACGAGTGGACCTGCGAGGTCGCGCGCAAATTCGCCCATCACGGTTATGCCGCGGTGGCGCCGAGCCTCTATTTCCGGGTCGGCGACGGCGCCCACGAGGCGGTCGTCAACAAGATCCGCGAGAGCGGCGGCGTGCCCGACGAGCAGATGCTCGGCGATGTCACCGGCGCGATCGATTTTCTGCGCTCGCAGCCGCATGCGAGCGGCAAGATCGGGGTGATCGGCTTCTGCTCGGGCGGGCGGCAGGCCTATCTGGTCGCCGGCAGGCTCTCCCATCTGATCCAGGCCGCGGTCGATTGCTGGGGCGGCAATGTCATCGTCGATGACAAGGCGCGGCTAAGCGCGGCGCAGCCGGTGGCGCCGATCGAATATACCTCCGGGATCGGCTGTCCGCTCCTCGGTCTTTTTGGCAACGACGACCCGAACCCGTCGGCCGATCAGGTCAACCGTACCGAGGCCGAGTTGAAGCGGCACGGCAAGGGTTACGAGTTCCATCGCTATGACGGCGCCGGGCATGCCTTTTTTGCCCACTACCGCCCGAACTACCGGCCCGAGCAGGCAGTCGATGGCTGGCACAAGGTTTTTGCCTTTTTTCACAAGCATCTCGGCGCGCCGCGCTCGTAGCCGCAGCGCGGCCGGAACGGCGGCGCGGGGCTGACGGCCTCTGCGTCCGCCGCGCGTTGCAAAGGAGACACGCGATGTCCGAACCCGATCCGCGCGGGAAGGCGCGGCCCCTTGTCGAACTGTTCCGCCACCGCACGCCGACCCCGGTTCTGCCGGAGGCGCTCTATCCAAAGAGCCTCGCCGAAGCCTACCAGGTCCGCGCCGCATTTCAGGAAATCGAGGAACAGGAGGGGCGCGGCGCCGTCGCCGGCTGGAAGATCGGGCTGACCACGCCGGTCATGCAAAAGCTGTGCGGCGTCAATGAGCCATGCTACGGCGCGATCTTTGCGCGCGAAGTTCATCGCGGCCGGGCGGAGTTGCGCGCCGCCGACTACTGCCGGCTCGGGGTCGAGAGCGAGATCGCCTTCCGTCTCGGCGCCGACCTGCCGCAAGGCGGCGACCGCGATGAGATCGCCGCGGCGGTCGAGGCGGCGATGGCGGCGATCGAACTGATCGAGGATCTCGGCGCTGACTATCAGCGGCTCGATGCGCGGGCGATGGTCGCCGGCAATGTGTGGAACGCCGGGGTTGTGCTTGGCGACCCGGTCGCCGCGTGGCGGCAGAGCGATCCTGTCCAAGCGCAGGCGCGGCTTTTGCTCAACGGCCGCGAGATCGGCTCCGGCCGCGGCGGTGACGTGATGGGCGATCCGTTGAACGCGCTGGCCTGGCTCGCCGACGCCCTCGCCACCGCCGGCACGCCTTTGCGCCGCGGCATGATCGTGATGACCGGCAGCATGGTGCCGATCCATCATCCGCGCCCGGGCGATCATCTCCGGGTCGAGGTGTCGGGTCTCGGCGCCGCCGAATTGATGCTCGCCTGAACCTTGCGGAGATTGTGCGATGGCGCGTCCGATCGTCTATGGCCCGGCCGGCAGCACCTATGTGTGGAGCGCACGCATGGCGCTCGCCGAGAAGGGCGTCGCCCACGATCTGATCGATGTGCCGTTTGGCACCCATCGCGAGGCACCGCACCTCGCCCGTCATCCCTTTGCCAAGGTGCCGGCTTTTCAGCACGATGACTTCGCGCTCTACGAGACGCAGGCGATCGTGCGCTATATCGATGAGCGCTTTGCCGGGGCGCCGCTGCAGCCGACGGAAGTGCATGAATGGTCGCGCATGAACCAGGTGATCGGCATTGTCGATGCCTATGCCTGGCCGGCGATCGCCGGTGCGATCCTCTATAACCGTTTTATTGTGCCGCGGCTGCTTGGCGGCAAGCCGGACGAAGCGGCGATCGCCGCCGCCGTGCCGCGGGCCCGGCTCTGTCTGTCCGAGATTGCCCGGCTCCAGGGCGAGCAGCGTTTTCTTGCCGCCGATTTTGTCACCCTGGCCGATCTGATGGCGGCGCCGCTCCTCTATTTTCTCGCCCGCGTTCCGGAGGGCGAAGCGCCCTTTGCCGAGCACCCGAAACTGCGCGACTGGCTGAAACGGATCGAAGAGCGGCAGAGCTTTCAGGTGACAAAGCCGAACCCGATCTGACCTACCTCCCCAGCCGGTGTGACGATTTTTGCTCGCTCGGCAATGATAAAGCTCAGCAAGCACACGGCCGATGAGATGGAGAGGCGTGGCATCCTGTCTTCCTACATTGAAGCAGCACTTGCCGCGCCGGGTCGCGTCGCGCAGGATGCGACCGACCCGGCCCTGAGCCGTTCCTATAAAATCATTCCTGAATTCGGAAACCGCGTGCTGCGCGTGGTTCATCGTCCCGACGGCAATGATATTTTGGTGGTGACGGCGCATTGGGATAGAGGAGCAAAGCTGTGATCCAGACCAATTACGATCCGGAGGCCGACGTGCTCCATGTCGCATTCGGCCCGCCGGGCGTGCGTTCCGATACCTCCGAGGAAGTCGCTCCGGGCGTCTTCGTGGAGTTCGACCCGAACGGCAACCCGATCGGCATCGAGGTCATCAGCGTGCGGCGCAGAAGCGGCGAGATTGCACCAGCACAAGCCGCTGCCAAGTGATGGAACCTGTCGGCCGCGGCGAAATGCCGGGCTGAGGTCGATCGAGGCTCCCAAACACCTTGGACGCCGGGAACCAAGGGGTAATCCAAAAAGTAGAACTTGCAAAAATGACAGTGAAGTACCGCTATTGTCACAACTGAGAATCTAAAGGGTGGCGCTTTAGAAGAATAAGAACTAACTTAATTACTACAGCATTGAACAATATCCGAGAGTCCTAACTTAAGATACATGAGAGTCCTAACTTAAGATACATTTGAGGAATGTGGTGCAGAAGAGCATGGTTTTCTGCGGAAAGGGGGAGCCATGGCCGAGATTATCTGCAAACGCTGTCACGGGACGGATTACGTCAAG
>JBOHMF010000092.1:0-12120 GCA_050730055.1 Allostellaceae bacterium | reverse complement strand
TGCGGCAACCCGGCGCGGCCTACAGCGGCGCGCCGCAAAAGACGAGCAGGTCGGCGATCGTGCCGATCACATGACCCGCCGCGACCTCGATGCCGTTCGCCTTGACCGTCGGATGCTGGAGGTGGTTGAGATAGCTCGACCGGTCCTTCTGCACCAGCCCGATCAAAGTCTCGCCGACGATGCGGCTGCCGACCGAACCGAGCCGGTTGCCGTCCTGCTGCACCCTCGCCTCCTGCAAGACGTAGTACCACAGCGGCGTCGCGGTATCGAAATTGCCGCCGACGAGCGCCGCAGCGATGTCGGGGCGCACGTTCTGCGCCAACTGGGCCGCGGTCAGCGGCGTGATGTCCATCGCCGCGGCGATCGCCTGCCCGGTCGGGATCGACAGCAGAAAACCGCGCAGCAGGTTGCGCCGCGCCAGGTGTTGCAGCAGCGGGCCGAGGGGGAGCGTGCCGCCGGGAAGGGTGACCGGCAGGCTGCCCAGGCCCGCGGCGATCAGCGGATCGATCTTGCGCGAATGTTGCGGGTTCGAGTGGCCCGAGATCGGCGCGAAGTTATGCCAGGCGATGATGTATTCCGGCTTCAGCTTGTCGGGCGTGGTGCCGTCGAGCAGCCCGCCGACGGCGAGAAGATTGGCGAGGGAGAGCGCGCTCGCGCCGGTATGCGCCGCATTGAGAGCATAGCTCGGGCGGATCATCGAGTGGCCAAAACGGAACGCCGCGATCGAGAATTCGAGCGGCATGAACGCCGTATCCGAATTGGGCGCATAATAGCGGTTGCCGTTGACCAGGATGTCCTCGATCACCAGCGGATCGCAAACCGCCCGCAGATAGTCGTGGACAACGATGTACTGGAATGCCCAGCGCGCCAGCCGGCGCGCCCGGATGTAGCGCTCGCTGTCCGACAGCGCCCCGGGCAGCGCCGCGGCCACCTTGTTGTGAAACAGGAGAAAAGCGCAGTGCAACTGGTTGACGTTGAGATTTTCGTTGTTGCGCATATCGGCGATGATCGCCGTCCCATCGCTCTGGCGCGGCACATCAAAGCCGGGCGGCACCGCGACCGTGCGAAACATCTTATGGATGTCAAACAGGATGTCGGCTTCGGTCTCGCCGAGGCCGGTGCCGGTCCCGAGGCTCGGACCGTCGCCATAGACATGGTCCAGATCGAGTTGCGGCCGGCGACCATTGATCAATTGCTGCACGACCTCGGCGGAGGGGAGCGGCGTCAGGTCCATCACATTGCCGTCGGGGGTGGCGATGCGGCTGACACCGATCTCGCGGTCGGTCTGGGCGGTGATGTTGTGGTCGATGAACTGGCCGAGATAGGTGAAGACGGCGGGAATCGTCGAGTCATTGGGCATCGACAGATCATCTGTCGCCATCGCCGTCCCGAGCGCCAGCAGCGCGCCCTGGGTCGTCGCCCCGGGCGGCAGCACGCATTCCGGGTTCGCCGCCAGGAGCGGGAACATGTAGTCGAAGCTGGTATGGAACAGGATCTCCGCGACATTCAGAGTGCCGCCGTGCGTCATTTGCTTGAAGGGGTCCATCGGGCCGCTCCTTGGGGATGGGAAGCCAACCTGCAACATCGCCGCCTTGCCTAGCTCATCCCCGCTGCGGCAGGTGTGAGCCGGTTCACAAAGACAGATGCCCGGTTTGAGACGTGACCGGCCTCTTTCTTGTGTGGCGGGAAGTGCTGATGTCTTTTGCTAAAGGAGGCGACAATATGTCGCATCTCAACACGGTCGGCAAGAAATTTCTCATACACTGAGAGGACAAAATTATGGCAGCGCCCCGGCGCCGGTCGGGTCGCGAACTCCCGTCTCCTCTCTCGCATTGGAGCGAAGCGTCGCCTTGCGCGCGGGGGGCTGCTAGGCTGCGGCTTTCCCGGGGAGGAGACGAAGATGGATGAGCGCGCTTTTGCTTCGGCGACCCGGCTGGCCCAGGAGATCCGGGACCGCCGGATCGGCTGCCTTGAACTCCTGGATTTCTTTCTGGCCCGCGCCGAGCGCTACAACCCGGCCTTGAACGCGGTCATTGCCTGGCAGGTCGAGCGGGCGCGCGAGCGCGCCAGGACCGCCGACGCGGCGCTGGTGCGCGGCGAGGTGTGGGGACCGCTGCACGGCGTCCCGATGACGGTCAAGGAATCCTACGATGTCGCCGGGCTGCCGACGACCTGGGGCAATCCCGCCTGGAAGGACAACATCGCCGCCGGCAACGCGGTTGTCGTCGAGCGCCTTCTCAAGGCCGGCGCGGTCATCTACGGCAAGACCAATGTGCCGCTGATGCTGATGGACTCGCAGAGCTACAACGAGGTCTATGGGACGACCAACAATCCGTGGGACACGGCGCGCGGTCCGGGCGGATCATCGGGTGGCGAAGCGACGGCGCTGGCGGCGGGGCTATCCGCCCTCGGCGCCGGCAGCGACATCGCCGGCTCGCTGCGCAATCCCGCCCATTACTGCGGTGTCTATGGTCACAAGCCGAGCTGGGGATTGATCCCGCCGCGCGGCCATTCGGCGAGCGGAACCTTGACCCCGACCGACATCTCGGTGGTCGGCCCGATGGCACGGCACGCCGAGGATCTCGCGGTCGCGATGCAGGTCCTCGCCGGTCCCGATCTGTTGCAGGAGGCGGTCTGGCGGGTCGCACTGCCGCCGCCGCGTCATCGCCGGCTCGGCGGGTTCCGGGTCGCGGTGTGGACGCGCTCGCCGTTGTGCGAGATCGACGGCAGCATTACCGAGCGCTTTGCGGTCGCGACCATCGCCTTGCGTCAGGCCGGCGCCGTGGTGGACGAAGCCGCGCACCCGCCCTTTGACGACGCCGAGCATAACCGGCTGTTCATGCTGCTCCTGCGCGCCGCCACCGCCTCGCGCCTGGGCGACGAGGATTTTGCCGCGCAGCAGCGGGTCGCCGCGACGATCGCGCCGGACGACATGAGCTTTCGCGCGACGGCGGCGCGCGGCGCCGCGGTTGGCCACCGCGACTGGGGCAAGGCCAGCGAGGCGCGCACCCGGCTGCGCCATCAATGGTGCGAGTTCTTCCAGCGTTTTGACGTGCTCCTGGCGCCGATCGCGTCCACCCCCGCCTTCCCGCACGATCACAATCCGGACCGCGACCGCCGCATGGTCACGGTCAACGGCAAGCCGTCGCCCTCCGGCGATCAGCGCTTCTGGGCCGGTCCGGCGAGCCTCTCTTATCTGCCGGCGACGGCGGCGCCGCTTGGCCTCAACGCGGCCGGGTTGCCGGTCGGGTTGCAGGTCATCGGCGCCGAGGGCGAGGATTTGACGACGATCGAGTTCGCCCGCCTCCTCGCCGCCGAGATCGGCGGATTTGTCCCCCCGCCCGGCTACGCCGCGTAGGGCGGAAAAGCTGCCTCGGCGAAAGCCGGGCAGCGCATTCCGCCATCATGCGGTAATGGCGGAATGCGCTGCGCTTTTCCGCCCTACGCATCTACCCAATACGGGAGGTTTCCGATGAAGCACAGCACCAACCGCATCCTGACCACCCATGTCGGCAGCCTGCCGCGCCCGCCCGATCTTCTGGCGATGATCGAGGCGCGCGAGGCCGGCGGGCCGATCGATCCCGCGGCCTTTGAAACCCGCGTGCGCGAGGCCGTCGGCGACAGCGTGCGCCGCCAGGCCGAGGCCGGTATCGACATCATCGGCGACGGCGAGATGGGGCGGATCGGCTTTATCCCCTATGTCAACGAGCGGCTGTCCGGGATCGAAGCGCGCCCCGCGGCGGAGGGCGGGAGCAATTGGGCGGGCTCGCGCGAACATATCGCCTTTCCCGAATTCTACCGCTGGACCGCGGCGTTGCCAGGCACCGCCGGCACGCCGCAGCGGCGGCGCTGGGTGTGCACCGGACCGATCGCCTATAAGGGGCACGACGCGCTGCGGCGCGACATCGACCGGCTGAAGGCGGCGCTCGCCGACCGGCCGCACGAGGAAGCCTTTATGCCGGCGATCTCGCCGGCCAATCTCGCGCAGCGCAATGGCAACGAATATTACGCAAGCGCGGAAGAGTACCAGACCGCCATTGCCGACGCGCTGCACGAGGAGTACCGCGCGGTCGTCGAATCCGGTCTCGTTTTGCAGATCGACGACCCGCAACTCGCCAGCAGCTATGTCATGCACCCGGAATGGAGCCTTGCCGACTACCGCCGCCATGCCGAGCAGAGCGTCGCGCTGTTGAACCACGCGCTTGCCGGCATCCCGCCGGACCGCGTGCGCTACCATACCTGCTACAGCATCAATATCGGCCCGCGCGTCCACGATCTCGAACTGAAGCACCTGGTCGCTATCATGCTGAAGGTCGCGGCCGGCGCATTTTCGTTTGAGGCCGCCAACCCGCGCCACGAGCACGAATGGCGCCTGTGGGCGGAGGTCAAGCTGCCGGAAGACCGCATCCTGATCCCCGGCATCATCACCCACGCCTCCAACCTGGTCGAGCATCCCGAACTGGTCGCCGAGCGGATCGCGCGCTTTGCCGGCGTCGTCGGGCGCGAGCGGGTCATCGCCGGTGCCGATTGCGGCTTTGCCAGCTTTGCCACCTCGTGCGAGGTTCATCCGACGATCGTCTGGGCCAAGCTCGCCGCCTTGGCCGAAGGCGCGCGCATCGCCTCGCGCGCGCTGTGGGGAAGGGCATAGCCTCGTCCTCCCTGGCCCGGTTTGTCGTCACGGCCGGGCTTGCGCATCCGTTGCGGGGCCTCAGTGCGCCGGCGGTGGCGCCGCGCCCTTTCGCGATCCCCTCAGCAACAGCACCAGCGGCACCAGCGCGATCATGACGGCGCCCAGCAGCCAGAAGCCGTCGATGTAGGACAGGACGCTCGCCTGCTTTTGCACGATCGCATAGAGGAGCGCCTGCGCCTGGTGCAGGGCATCGGCGGCGCTGGCGTGATGCGGGAGCGTGGCCTGCTGGAAAGTCTGGATCAATTGATTGTATTGGGTGCTGTAGGGCGTCACATGCGCAGCCAGGACGCTCTGATGATATTGCGCGCGGCGGGCGATAAAGGTGGTGATGACGGCGATGCCGATGCTGCCGCCGATATTGCGCATCATGTTGATGAGGGCGGAGGCGTTGTTGCTCTTCTCCCGCGGCACATCGCGATAGGCGGCGATGTTGATCGGAATGAACAGAAACGACAAACCGAGCGATTGATAGATGCGGGTCCAGGCAACGGTTGAATAGTCGATGTCGAGGTCAAAACCGCTCATGCGGAACAGCGCCAGCGCGGTGACGACCAGCCCAACGGCGATCAGCCAGCGCGCCTCGATCCTGCCGCTGAGCGCCCCGACCACCGGCAGCATCAAGAGCGAGGCAAACCCGCCCGGCGACATCACAAACCCGGCTTCGGTTGCCGTGTAGCCGAGCAGGATCTGGACAAACAGCGGCAGCATCACCGTCGTCCCGAGCAGCACAAAGCCGAGCGTGAACATCAGCAGATTGCCGATGGCAAAGCCGCGATTGCCAAGCAGGCGCAGATCGACGATCGGGTCGGCGCGGCGCAATTCCCATACGACAAAGGCGATGAGCGCGAGGACGGCGGTGACTGCCAGATCGGTGATCAGCGACGAGGCGAACCAGTCGTCTTCCTGACCCTTGTCGAGCACGACCTGCAACGCGCACATGCCGACGACAAGCAGGGCAAACCCGAGATAGTCGAGGTTGAGGCCGCGTCCCTTGCGGGTCCGGCGCGCGGCGACCTCCTCCGGCGGATCGGCGAGAAACCGTGTCGCCAGCACCGTCAGAACCAGCCCGACCGGGACATTGAGCAGAAATACCCAGTGCCAACTGTAATTATCGGTGATCCAGCCGCCCGCGGTCGGCCCGATCGCCGGCGCAAAGACGACCGCCAGGCCGTACATGGCGAAAGCCTGGCCGCGCTTTTCGGGGGGAAAGGCGTCAGTCAGAAAAGCCTGCGCGGTCGGTTGCAGCCCGCCGCCGGCAGCGCCTTGCAGACCGCGGGCGATGATCAGGAGAGTCAGCGTCGGCGCCAGACCGCAGAGCAGCGAGGTGAGGCTGAACCCGATGATGCAGGCAAGAAAATAGCGCTTGCGCCCAAAGGTCGAGGACAGCCAGCCGCTGATCGGCAGAACGATGGCGTTGGTCACGATATAGGAGGTCAGCACCCAGGTCGATTCGTCCGGGGTCGCCGACAGGCTGCCGGCAATGTGCTCCAACGCGACATTGGCGATCGAGATGTCGAGCACCTCCATGAACGCCGCCAGACCGACGGTCGGGGCGATCAGCCACGGTGAGATCCCGGCCCGGCCGGGCGCGCGCGCCGCCCCGTGCCGCGCACCGACTGCTTCGGCCATCGGGTCTACCGGATCTTGACGTAGGGGATGACCGACATCCCCGGGCCGAGCAGCCGGACCGCGCTCGGCGGATCGTCAAAGACGATCTTGACCGGCACGCGCTGGACGATCTTGACGTAGTTGCCGGTGGCATTTTCCGGCGGTAACAGACTGAAGGCGTCACCGCTGCCGGCCTGAAAGCTGTCGATATGGCCGTGCAAGGTCCTGCCGGGGTAGGCGTCGACCTCGATCTCGACCGGCTGTCCGACACGCAGATAAGCGAGATCGGTCTCCTTGAAATTCGCCGTTACCCAGACGCGGTTTGGCACCAGCGCCATCAGGGCCTGGCCGATCTGGATATAATCGCCGACCGCCACGTTCTTGTGGGCGATGTGCCCAGCCGCGGGCGCGGTGAGCTTTGTATAGGACAGATCGAGCCGCGCCTCTTCGACCTGCGCCGCCGCGGCCTCTACCCCGGCCTCGGCAGTTGCGATCTGGGTGCGCGCATAGGCGATCTGGGCCTCCGCGGCGACCACCTTGCGCTGCGCGGCGGCCAGGTTCGCCGTGTCGCTGCGGGCGGTGGCGGTGGCATTGTCCAGTTGCTGGAGCGACAGCGCCGCGGAGTTGATCCGGCTGAGCCGCTGATCGCGTTCGAGATCGTTGGCGGCGTTGGCGGCGCTGGCTTTGGCAACCCCGACCTCGGATTGCAATTCAGCGCGATTGGCTTGCGACACCGCGAGTTGCGCCCGCGCCTGGGCGAGCATCCCCGCGGCGCTTTTCTCGTTCGCCACGGCCTGAGCGAGCCGCGCCGCAAAATCGGCGGGGTCGAGGGTGAGCAGAGGCTGGCCGGCTGCGATCTCCTCATTGTCCTTGACCAGGACGCGGGCCACCCGACCCGCGACCTGCGGGCTGATCTGGACCATGTGCACATCGATAAAGGCGTCGTCGGTGCTGACCCAATCGCGCGCACTGAGCCACCACAGCGTGCCGCCGATGCCGGCCGCAATCACCAGCGCGACGATGAGGCCGGTTCGCAGCAGCCGCCGGAACCGCGGTCGCGCCACTCCAGCCGTCGCCGCCAGATCGGCTTGCCGGGGGTCGGCGGCGCGCTGGGCCGGGGCTTGGCGCTCCGCCGCGGGCGGCGGGGACTCTTCGAGCAGGCTCATGGCGCGGTTCTTTCCTGCTCGCGGGGAGCGGGAGCGCGCGTGCCGGCACCGGAGGGATGGACCGCGAGCCCGTCCAACAGCAGCCGCAGATGGACCGCGCTCAGCGTCTCAGGATCCTGGATACCCGGCTCGTGACGGCTCAGCGAATGGCGCCACAGCATCGTCAGCAGCAGGGGGGCGATGACGCACACCGCGACGCTCTCGATATCGGCCGGGCAAAACTCGCCGCGTTCGATACCGATGCGCAGCACGCGCCGCACCAGCGCCATGCTGCGATGCACGACCTCGTCCAGATAGAAACTTGCCAGGTCCGGGAAATTGCCCGCTTCCGCCATAACCAGTTTCGGAATGGCGCTGGCCGGCGACAGGATGGTCTCAACCCAGCTCTGGATCAGACGTTCGAGAAGAAGAGGCGCAGGGACATCAGTGTCAATTACGAGAGATTCAATTTTTTCAATATTTGGAATGATTGTTTGTCTGACAACAGCTTTAAAAATATTTTTCTTATTGTCAAAATACAAATAGAGAGTTCCCTTGGTCACGCCAGCCCGGCGCGCCACTTCGTCGAGACGGGTCGCGGCAAACCCCCGCTCGGTGAAACAGGCCAGTGCCGCGTCCAGGATCTCGGCCGGTCGGGCCCCTTTGCGCCGACGCCACCGGACGTTGCGGGCAGAGTCTTCCCCGCTCATGTAAATAACCATCCAGTCAGTTATTACAAACAGTATGTGACCGTCGGGTCAGATGTCAAACGACCCTCCCGGGAACTCCCAGGAACTCGTGCGCCCGCGTGTGGGGGAGGATGCGGAGATCGCCCGGCGACAGGCGTTTCTGCCGCGATCCGCTATACGTGCAGGTGAGCGAGGAGGTACCGGCGATCAATCGCAACGCGCCGGCCTTCAAGGACCGTTCGCCCTTGATCCATGACGAGATAGGTGTCGGCGATGCGCTCGGCAAAGGCGAGGTTCTGCTCGACGACGATAAAGGCCGCGCCGTGTGTCGTCTTCTCCCGGATCGCCGCTTCCATTTGAAGGATGTTTTCCCACTGCACGCCCTCGCTCGGCTCGTTGAGGAGGACGAGCGGTTGATCCTCGGCGAGACCGCGCACAAAGGACAGCATCTTTTTCTCGCCGCCGGACAGGGTGCCGGCGTGCTGGCCGAGGCGGCGCGCGAGAATGGGAAAACGAGCGAAATAGGGGCGAAACGGCTCGACCCCGCAATCCCGGCGGGTCAGCGTCAGATTGTCGTGGACCGCGAGATCGTCAAACACCGGCCGCTCCTGCGGGCAATAGGTCATGCCGATGCGCCGCCGCGTCTCCGGGGGCAATGCGCCAAGAAGTACGCGCCACTCTCGCCGCGCCGGTGTCCAAAAACCGTCGCCGGGTGATCCCTTGTGAGCGCTGCCCCATGAATGCCTCCCCTTGTCCGTTTTGTATTGCTCAAGCGCCGAGCGCCGGCGGCGGAAGCCGCGGCAACAGCGGCTCCAGCGCTGTGCCAACAGCGAGAACCTCCGAGTCGGCGCCGGCCGGTCCGTCCAGTTCGATGCCGAGCGGCAGACCGGCCGCGGTCAGACCCGCAGGCAGGCTCAAGCCCGGAATGCCGGCGACGCTGCCGGGGCTGCAATTGCGGATGAAGGTGGCAAAGGTGGGCCGCGCAGCGCCGTTGAGGCTGAAGGTCTCGTCATCGCCCAGCGCAGCCGCCGGGGCCGGGGTTGTCGGAAAGACGAGCGCCGCGATGCCGTGATCGCGGAACGACCGCCGGTAAGCCTCCTGCAAGGCCGGCCGTTGTTTGTCGAGGGCCTCGCGATACGCCGTTTCAGGGATTGCCCCCGCCCCGCTCAGACCGTGCAGGATGGCGCGGACATCGGGGCTGGCGACCTGCGCGGCCAATCCGGCAAAATCGAGAGCGCTGCCGTGGTCCGCGAGATAGCGGTTGAGATCGGTGACGGTCTCATGGAGCGCGATCGGGAACCCTGCCGCACCGTCGAGCCGCGCGACCTCGCCGAGATCAACGTCCACCAGTTCGATGCCGGCTTCGCGAAAGCGACGGAGCGCCACCTCGCAGATCGTTTCAAGCTCGCGGTCGAGGTCCTCCCAGAAATGGCGGCGGGGCACGCCAAGGCGCAGGCCCTTGGGCGCGATCGCCGCGAGCGGGGCCGCAGCGCCGCAGACGACGGCATCGAGCAAGGCGCAATCGGCGACGCTGCGCGTCATCGGTCCGGCCGTGTCGCGGGTATGGGAGATCGGCACGATGCCGGGCTGCGGCCAACGGCCCGTGGTGGGCGGAAGCCGACAATCCCGCACAGCGCGGCCGGGATGCGGACCGAGCCGCCGGTATCGCTGCCGATGCCGCCGGGGGCGAGTCGGGCCGCCACCGCCGCGGCGGTGCCGCCGCTGGAGCCGCCGGCGATACGGCTCGGCGCATAGGGGTTTCTGACCGGTCCAAAGGCGGCATTGTTGCTGGTAATGCCATAGGCAAGCTCGTGGAGATTGCACTTGCCCAGGACCAGCGCGCCAGCCGCCAGAAGTTTCTCCACCACCGCCGCATCGCGCTTTGGCCGGTTCGATTTAAGCCCGGGCGTGCCGCCGGTTGTCGGGAGAGCGATGGTGTCGAGATTGTCCTTGAGGGCGAGCGGCACGCCGTGCAGCGCAGGCAGTGTGCCGCCGCCGGCGCGCACGCGGTCGGCGGCCCGCGCCGCGGCCCGGACCATGTCGCCATCGACGGCGATAAAGGCGTTGAGTTCGGTATTCGCCGCGACGCGGGCCAGCAATATCTCTGTCAGCTCCTCCGCCGTCAGCGCTCCGGTGCGGATCGCGGCCGCCGCTTCGCCCACCCCAAACTCCCAAGGCGCCATCCCAGGCTCCCCTCGCCACGAATGACAGCTTCCGTCTGTTACATTCAAAGTGAAACACTACCGGACGATAGAGGATCGCCGTCGTCCTTTCAGACCGACTTTATGAGGAGGGACCGCCATGCCGAGTGATCATGACATTCTGGCTGGGCTGAACCGCGACTACGTCGCCGCGGTGCAGCACGGCGATGTGCGCCGCTTTGAGGAGATCCTGGCTGACGATTTTTTGTGCTCAAACCCGGATGGCGCGATCGTTGACCGGGCACAATTCCTGGCACAGACCGCGCGGCCGGTCACGATCCGGGAACTCACAGCCGAAGACGTCCGAATCCGCCTTTTTGGAGACGTGGCGGTCGTTCATGCCCGTACCCGCTACCGCACCGCGGGTGGCGAGCCGCGACAGGGCCGCTACACGGACGTGTGGGCGCGCCGCGGGGAGCAGTGGCTTGCCGTGTCCGCCCATGTGACGCGCTGAACGCCGCGGCATTGGCGGGGTCTCGAACGAGGCCCCGCGGAGGGAGGAACGGTCCGGCCGGGTCTGGCCTCTAGACCTCGACCTTGGCGCCGGTACGCTCGATGATGAGCTTATAGTGCTCGATGCGGCGATGCTTTTCAAAGTTGAACATCGTGCGCCGGATGTACTCGCCGAGTTCGAGATCGAGCGTTGCGGTGACGACCTCGTCGTCCTCGCCGACCGCGCGCGCGGCGATCTCGCCGGTCGGCGCGACGATCACCGAACCGCCGATCATGCCAAAGCCGTCTTCCCGTCCGGCCTTGGCGGCGGCCAGGACCCAGGCGGCGTTCTGATAGGCGTTGGCCTGCAGGCTCAGGAGGTGGTGAAACATCCGCAGGTGCACGGGTTCGGGATGGTGAATGTTCTCGCTCGGCGTGTTGTACCCGAGCGCGACGATCTCGGCCCCTTGCAGACCCATCACGCGAAAGGTCTCGGGCCAGCGCCGGTCGTTGCAGATGCACATCCCGACGACCGCGTCAAAGGCGCGCCAGACGCGAAACCCTTCGTTGCCGACCTCGAAATAGCGCTTTTCGAGGTGCTGGAACGGCGCCTGCGGCAGGTGCTCCGAGTGGCCGGGCAGATGGACCTTGCGGTAGCGGCCAAGGATGCGCCCGTCGCGCTCGACCAGGATCGCCGTGTTGTAGCGGTGCAGCGCGCCCTTTTCCTGGGTCAGTTCGGCATAGCCGAGATAAAAGCCGACCCCCAGTTCCCTTGCCAGATCAAACAGCGGCCGGGTCTCGGGGCTCGGCATCTCGCGCTCAAAAAAGCGGTCGATCTCCTCCTCTTCGGTCATCCAGTAGCGCGGGAAGAATGTCGTCAACGCCAGTTCGGGAAAGACGACAAAGCGGGCGCCTTCCCCATGCGCCTGGCGCAGCATCGCCATCAGCCGCTTGACCACCGCGGCGCGGCTGTCGGCGAGATGAACCGGACCCATCTGGGCGATGGCGGCACGCAGATTTCGGGACATCGCAGCTCTCCTCGGTCAGCGCTCCCTTCTTAGAGTATCCGGCGCCGCCGGGGGAGAGGGTCGCGCACCCGCGAACGCCGCCCCGCGCTCATCTGTCGCGACCGGAACCGGCACATGGCCGCGGCTTATCATTGAGGGCGCGACCGCCCTCCGCTATACGCCTGTCACCGATGAGCAAAGCCCTGATGAGGCGGGTCGATCCCGCCGTGGTCTGGACGGCGGCGCTGATCGCGAGCCTCCTTCCCCTCCTCGCGGCCGTCGATCCGATATTGCGCTACGCGCATGTCCTGGCACCGAACAATCCATGGGCGCAGTGGTCGCTGTCGC
>JBOHMF010000091.1:0-12153 GCA_050730055.1 Allostellaceae bacterium | reverse complement strand
CGGCACGACGCGGTGGTCGATCGTCTGCGCGCGCGGGTAGAAACCGACGGCATGGTTTGAGGTCGCCATGACGATGCGCTTGACCCCGGCGCGCCGCGCCGCCTCAAAGACGTTGTAGAGACCGACGATGTTGCCTTGAAGGATCGTCTCCCAATCGCTCTCCCCCGAGATGCCGCCCAAATGGATGATGCCATCGACGCCGGCGACCATCCTTTCCACCGCCGTCCTATCGGCGATGTCGGTCTGATCGATCTCCTCGCCTTCCCGCGCCGGGGCCAGCGGCACCCGGTCGGACAGCCGCAGGATCGGATAGACGCCGCGCAACGTCTCGCGCAGCGCGCGGCCAATGCCGCCGCCGGCGCCGGTGATCAGCACCCGGTTCATCTCTGGCATGCTTGCCTCCATCCCAGTCAGCCGCGCCGTTCCTGGCGGCGCAGAAAGTCGATAAAGATCGCCGCCAGGAGGCCCTCCTTCGCCTGCCATTCCTCCAGTGCGACATCGAGATCGGGCCGATCCTCGGGCAGGACCTCGTGATATTCGGCATTTGGCATCAGGCGATGGGCAATCTGGCCGGGCAGGCGCGGATGCACCCGGTCGTTGCCGGGGCAGATGCAGGCCGGCATTGCGAGCGCGCGCAGGTCCGCGGGCGCGAGGCCGATCACCGGATGCTCTGCGCCGCCCTCAAAGCTCCGGCGCCATGTGCGCATGAGGGCGATGAAGCGCTGCGGTTCGAGCGCCGTCAATCGGGCGCGGTTCTGCGGGTTGGCGGCGATCACGGCGCTCCAGTGCTCGCTGGCGCAAACAGCCTCCATACCGCCCCGCTCGGCCATCTCGATATATTGCGTGTAGTAGCTGGCGATGAGCCGCTCGGCCGCGTAGGCGCCGCCGGTGACGCGCCATAACAGGAGACCGCGCACTGCGGCGGGGTGGCGCAGCGCCATCAGGAGGGCGAGGCGGCAGCCCGACGAACTGCCGCCGACATAAGCGGGCGCGGCGTCGAGTTCGCCGAGCAAGGCGTGCAGATCCTCAACCCAGACCTCGTTCTCGGAATCGCCGCCGTCAAAGGAAACGGCGGAGGCGCCGCAATTGCGGCGGTCGTGGACGAGGACGCGAAACCCGGCCTCGGCGATCTTCTGGCCGAGCGGCTTGACCCCCTCAAGAGCGCGCCGCCCACCCGGCTGCAACACCACAAAGGGGCCGCGCCCGCCGAGAATCTCATAGTTGATATCGATACCGCGGATCGTGGCGACCGGCATGTTTTCCTCCCATGGTCCTCTGACCCGAATTCTGCCATCCTAGCCGACAAATCCGGCGTCGAGGCCCGCGCATGATCCGCGAAGAACTGATCTTTGTCGCTACCTGCGACATTTCGGGACATGTGCGCGGCAAGGGATTTCCGGCGCGCGAACTGCCGGCGCGGCTCAGAAAAGGCGTCGGCTGGACCGGCAGCAACCTGATGATGGCGCCGCAGGGGCCGATCTGGGACACCCCTTTTGGCACCGCCGGCGATTTCATGATCGTGCCCGACCCCGCGGCCGAGGTGCGGGTCGATTTCGCCGACGGCTCGGCGGTCGAGCATTTCTTTCTCGGCGACCTCTGCAACACCGACGGGACGCCGTGGGAGTGCTGTCCGCGCGACTTTCTGCGCCGCGCGGTGCGGGCGCTGGAGGCCGAGGGAGGATTGCGCGTCCGCGCCGGGTTTGAGCAGGAGTTCACCTATGACGGCACCGACGACCGGCCGGGTGACGCCTACGCACTCTCCGCCTTTCGCCGGCAGGGCGTCTTTGGCGAGGTGCTGATGGCGGCCTTGCGCGCCGCCGGGGTCGGTCTCGACACCTTTCTCGCCGAGTACGGCGCGCGCCAGTTCGAGGTGACGGTCGCGCCCACTCCGGCGCTCACCGCCGCCGATCACGCCGTCATCACCCGCGAGATGGCGCGCGCCACCGCCTTTCGCCTCGGGCACCGCGTCAGCTTCACGCCAAAGCCCGATCCCGCGGGTGTCGGCAATGGCGTCCACATCCATTTCTCGCTATGGGACGCGGCCGGGCGACCGCTGACATGCGGGCCGGGCGAGGCGCTCGACCTGTCGCCGCAGGCGCGGCATTTCTGTGCCGGCGTACTCCATCACATGCCGGCGATCTGCGCGGTGACAGCGCCCTCCCCGGTCTCATACCTGCGGCTTGTGCCAAACCGCTGGGCGCCGACCCTCATTGATCTGGTGCGCCAGGACCGCGGCGCCTGCCTGCGCATCTGCCCGGTCTTCGCCCCCGCCGGTGCGGAGGAGACGGCGCGCCAGTTTCATCTCGAATTCCGCAGTGCCGACGCCGCTGCCAGCCCCTATCTGGCGCTCGGTGCGCTCATCTTTGCCGGGGCCGACGGTCTGCGCCGCAAGCTGCCGCTGCCCGAGGCGCCGCAGCAGCCCCTGCCCCGCTCGCTCGGCGAAGCCCTCGATGGGCTCGCCGGCAGCGCGGCGGCAGCGCACTGGTTTGGCCCGACCCATCTCGACGCCTATCTGCGCTTCAAGCGGATCGAGATGGAAAAGACGGCCGGACTGTCCGAAGCCGAGCTGTGCGCGCAGTATTCCGGGATTTATTGAGGGACGCCGATCGCCCGTAGGCCACGGCGCGCCGCGCCGCCGCGCTCGGGGAGTTGCGCGGGATGGCCGGATCGTGCTAGGAACCGCGCGGATTTTGCGGGGCCGGTCGGCCCTGCGGCGGTCGTGTGCCGAAATCCGACAACGACGAGCAAAGGCTGCCGCGGCTCTGCCGCCGGTGCGGCGATCGGGGATTGCTTTTCATTGGCTGGCGAAGCAACAGGCGTATCCGGCCTCGCCGAACGTTACGCGGCGGCGCTGTTTGAACTGGCCGACGAGCGGCGGGCGCTCGACCCCGTCGCCGCCGATCTGCGCGCGCTGAGGGCGATGATCGCTTCCAGCCCCGATCTCGTGCGTCTGGTCAGAAGCCCGATCCTGTCACGCGACGAGCAGGGCCGAGCGCTCTCCGCTCTCGCCGAGCGCGCCGGCCTCACACCGCTGGTGCGCGATTTTCTCGGCGTCGTCGCGCGCAACCGGCGGCTCTTTGCCGTGCCGGCGATGATCGAAGCCTATCTCCAGAAGCTCGCCGCACGGCGCGGCGAAGTCACCGCCCAGGTGAGCGCGGCCCAGCCGCTGAGCGAGGCGCAACGGCAAAGGCTCGGCGACGAATTGCGGCGCGCGCTCGGGCGCCGCGTCGCGGTCGAGGTCAAAGTCGATCGCACGCTTCTCGGCGGTCTCGTCGTCAAGGTCGGCTCGCGCATGATCGACGGCTCGCTCAAGAGCCGGCTCGCGCGCTTGCAACGGACGATGAAGGGCCCCGGGTGAGCGCGGCCCGCCCGATCACGAGATAAGAACAGAGCGCTGGTCATCCGGAGAGGGTTTTGATGGAAATTCGCGCGGCAGAGATTTCGGCGATCCTGAAACAGGAGATCGCCAATTTCGGCAGCGAGGTGGATGTCGCCGAGGTCGGACAGGTGCTGTCGATTGGCGACGGCATCGCCCGCGTCTATGGGCTTGACAACGTCCAGGCGGGCGAGATGGTCGAGTTCCCGGGCGGCATCCGGGGCATGGCCCTCAACCTCGAAAGCGACAATGTCGGCGTCGTCATCTTTGGCGAAGACCAGACCATTCGCGAGGGCGACATCGTCAAACGCACCGGCACGATCGTCGATGTGCCGGTCGGCAAGGGCCTTCTCGGCCGCGTTGTCGATGCTCTCGGCGAGCCGATCGACGGCAAGGGACCCTTGAGCGATGTGACGCGCGCCCGCGTCGAGGTCAAGGCGCCCGGCATCGTGCCGCGCCGCTCGGTGCACGAGCCGGTGCAAACCGGACTGAAGGCGATCGACGCGCTCGTCCCGATCGGGCGCGGGCAGCGCGAGCTGATCATCGGCGACCGCCAGACCGGCAAGACCGCGCTCGCTCTTGACGCCATCCTCAACCAGCGCACCGTCAACGCCGGCGGCGATGAGCGGCAGAAGCTCTATTGCGTCTATGTCGCGATCGGGCAGAGGCGCTCGAGCGTCGCCCAGATCGTCAAGACCCTGGAGGATTACGGCGCTCTCGACTATTCGATCGTCGTCGCCGCCACCGCCTCCGAGCCGGCGCCGTTGCAGTTTCTCGCGCCCTATGCCGGGTGCGCGATGGGCGAGTTCTTTCGCGACAACGGCATGCATGCGGTCATCGTCTATGACGATCTGTCAAAGCACGCCGTCGCCTACCGCCAGATGTCGCTCCTGCTGCGCCGTCCGCCGGGCCGCGAAGCCTATCCGGGCGACGTGTTCTATCTGCACTCGCGCCTCCTGGAGCGCGCCGCCAAGATGAACGATGATCACGGCGCCGGCTCGCTGACCGCGCTCCCGGTCATCGAGACACAGGCGGGCGACGTGTCGGCCTACATCCCGACCAATGTGATCTCGATCACCGACGGTCAGATCTTTCTCGAAACCGAGCTGTTCTATCGCGGCATCCGCCCCGCCATCAATGTCGGGCTGTCGGTCAGCCGGGTCGGCTCGGCGGCGCAGATCAAGGCGATGAAGCAGGTCGCCGGGCGCATCAAGCTCGAACTGGCGCAGTACCGCGAGATGGCCGCCTTCTCGCAGTTCGCCTCCGATCTCGATGCGGCGACGCAGCGCCAGCTGGCGCGCGGCGGCCGGTTGACCGAACTCCTGAAACAGCCGCAATTTGCGCCGGTCCCGGTCGAGGAGCAGGTGGTCGCGATTTTTGCCGGCACCCGCGGCTATCTCGACACCATCGCGGTCGCCGAGGTCAGCCGCTTTGAGACAGCGATGCTCGGCGCGTTGCGCGCCCGCCACCCCGAACTGCTGCAGGCGATCCGCCAGGAGCGCGAGATGTCGGGCGAGGTCGAAAAGGCGCTCGGCGATTTTCTCGCCGGCTTTGCCAAGACCTTTGCGTGACGGCGAGGCGGTAGGAGACCATGCCGAGCCTGAAAGACCTGCGGCTTCGCATCCGCAGCGTCCGCTCGACCCAGAAGATCACCGCGGCGATGAAGATGGTCGCCGCCTCGCGCCTGCGCCGCGCCCAGGAGCAGGCGGAAGCCGCGCGCCCCTACGCGCAACGCATGGAGCGGGTCCTGGGATCGCTCGCCGGCCGCATGGTGGGGATGCCGGGGGCGCCGCCGCTTCTCGTCGGCACCGGCAAGGAGGAGACTCATCTCATCGTTGTCGCCAGTTCCGATCGCGGCCTCGCCGGCGGCTTTAACGCCACGATCCTGCGCGAGGCGCGCCGCCAGATCCGCGATCTCGAAGCGGCCGGCAAGCGGGTGCTGATCATGACGATCGGCCGCAAGGGGCGCGACAGCCTGCGCCGCGATTATGCCCGGTTCATTCACGACAGCCTCACCGAGGTCGGCCGCCGCCACCTCGCCTTTGAGGAGGCGCGCGAGGTGGCCCTGCGCATCCTTGTCCTCTTCGAAGCGGGCGGGTTTGACGTGTGCACCATCATCTACAACCGCTTCCGCTCGGCGATCAGCCAGATCGTCACCGCCCAGCAACTGATCCCCTTCACCCCGACCGAAGGCGCGGCCGAGGAGACGATGGCCGGCGCAGTTTACGAGTTCGAGCCCGAGGAGGAGGAAATCCTCGGCGAGTTGTTGCCCAAGAACCTTGCCGTACAGATCTATACCGCGCTCCTCGAAAACGCCGCGAGCGAGCAGGGCGCGCGGATGACCGCGATGGACAACGCCACCCGCAACGCCGGCGAGATGATCGACCGGCTGACCCTCAACTACAACCGCACGCGCCAGGCCGCCATCACCAAGGAGCTGATCGAGATCATCTCCGGCGCCGAGGCGCTGTGACAGGACAGAAGCCCATAAGGACCGCACGAACATGCCCACCAATGCCATCGGCAGGATCACCCAGATCATCGGCGCCGTCGTCGATGTCCATTTCGAGGACGAATTGCCGTCGATCCTCTCCGCGCTGCACGTCGATAACAGCGGCCGCACGCTGGTCCTCGAAGTGGCCCAGCATCTCGGCGAAAACACGGTGCGCACAATCGCGATGGACACCACCGACGGGCTGGTGCGCAGCGCGCAGGTCGTCGATACCGGCGGCCCGATCACCATGCCGGTCGGCCCCGAGACGCTCGGCCGCATCCTCAACGTCGTCGGCGAGCCGATCGATGAGCGCGGTCCGGTCGAGACCAACCGCCGCTCGCCGATCCACAAGCCGGCCCCCGAATTCATCGACCAATCGACCGAGGCCGAGATCCTCGTCACCGGCATCAAGGTCGTCGATCTCCTGACGCCTTACGCAAAAGGCGGCAAGATCGGTCTTTTCGGCGGCGCCGGTGTCGGCAAGACCGTCATCATCATGGAATTGATCAACAACATCGCCAAGGCGCATGGCGGCTACTCGGTGTTTGCCGGGGTCGGCGAGCGCACCCGCGAGGGCAACGACCTCTATCACGAGATGATGGAATCGGGAGTCATCACCGAAAACGGCGCCGGCTCCAAGGCGGCGCTCGTCTATGGCCAGATGAACGAGCCGCCGGGGGCGCGCGCCCGCGTCGGCTTGTCGGGTCTGACCTTGGCCGAATACTTCCGCGACGAGGAAGGGCAGGACGTGCTGTTCTTTGTCGATAACATTTTCCGTTTCACCCAGGCGGGATCGGAAGTGTCGGCGCTCCTCGGCCGCATCCCCTCGGCGGTCGGCTATCAGCCGACGCTCGCGACGGATCTGGGAATGCTTGAGGAGCGCATCACGAGCACCAAAAAGGGGTCGATCACCTCAGTGCAGGCGATCTATGTGCCAGCCGACGACCTGACCGACCCGGCGCCGGCTACGACCTTCTCTCATCTTGACGCCACCACGGTGCTGTCGCGCCAGATCGCCGAACTCGGCATCTACCCGGCGGTCGACCCACTCGATTCGACCTCGCGGATGCTCGATCCGAGGGTCGTCGGCGACGAGCATTACACCGTCGCGCGCGACGTGCAGCGCGTCTTGCAGACCTACAAATCCTTGCAGGACATCATCGCCATCCTCGGCATGGACGAATTGTCCGAGGAGGACAGGCTGACCGTCGCCCGCGCCCGCAAAATCCAGCGCTTTCTGTCGCAGCCCTTTCATGTCGCCGAGGTTTTTACCGGCACCGCGGGCGTGCTGGTCAGCCTCGAAGACACGATCAAGGGCTTTAAGGGGATTGTCGCCGGCGACTATGACGACATGCCGGAGAGCGCCTTCTACATGGTCGGCACGATCGAGGAGGCGGTCGAGAAGGCGCGCAAGATGGCCGCCGAGGCGGCGTGACCGGGCGGATCGATGCCCGAACGCTTTGAATTCGAACTGGTGACGCCCGAGCGGCTGCTGCTCGCGCAGGAGGCCGACATGGTCGTCATCCCCGGCAGCGAGGGCAATTTTGGCGTCCTTGCCGGGCACGCGCCGCTGATCTCGACGATCCGGCCGGGGATCATCGACATCTACGAGGGTCAGGTGATCACCCGCCGCATCTTTGTCGTCGGCGGGATCGCCGAGGTGACGCCGCAGCGCTGCACCGTCCTCGCCGATGAGGCGGTCGAACCCGAGGCGCTCGACCGTGCCGCGATCGAGGCGGAATTGCAGGCCGCGAGCAGCAATCTGGCGAGCCTGCGCGAGCAGGCGGGACGCGCCGCCGGCCCCGAGCGCGAGCGCCTCGTCGCCGAATTGCGCGGCCTCGAACATGCCGAGACCGTGGCCCGCGCCAAATTGCAGGCTTTGGGTGGAAGCTCACAAGCCGAGAGTGCGCACTGACGCCAGGGCTGGTTTATGTCCGCTGGCGGCCTCGCCATTCATCCCAATCGACAGGCAGGCTTTCAATCAAGGTGAGCAGAGGCGCTCTTTCGGTAAAGATGACGAGGTTGGCGCAGTCGAATCGCGCGCTTGGAACAATCAACCCGTCGAATTCGAGAAAATGGGCCGCCGCTGCGATCGCCTGGGTCGCTTGATATTCGAACGTTCGATAACGGGCGATCTCAACCCCGAGCAATGCGAGAGCACCGAGATTGGCGAACCTAAGCGTCCGCTCGGCTTCCACTGCAATTCTATGGATCTCATGCGCGAGGCGGCTCGGCCAGACCGGTTCGAGCGAGAGCCGATAGCCAATCTCGGCGAGAGCGCCGTCAAGTTGGAGGCTGGTATAGAGAACCTCGAATTCGCCCTCTGGATTCCACCGGCCCGGCGCAACGGAACCGCGCAGCGGGTCGCGCTCGCGCCGGGTGATGCGCCACACT
Organism: Allostellaceae bacterium; assembly: GCA_050730055.1. Classification (GTDB taxonomy): domain Bacteria; phylum Pseudomonadota; class Alphaproteobacteria; order ATCC43930; family CGMCC-115725; genus AP-15. Next base: position 3,889 of record JBOHMF010000091.1, on the reverse strand, counting down.
TGGCCTCTGAATGCCTCTGAATCGATCGCCTCCAGCGCGTCGAGAATAGCCCTGTCATGAACGCGCCGGCGGCCAAGCATGATCAGGTGTAGGTCCCCTCGTCGAGACTGTCGATAACCGCGAGTACCTCGTCGGTGCGGCCGATATGGATCAAATCAATCGCCCGCTTATCGCCGAGCAGACGATGCCTTGAATACAACCAGAGCCTGGTCTCTTCAGGAGAATAGAACTCGGCCAGACGCTCCACGACATAGCGCAGATCGGAGATCAGACGCTGCTTCTGGGGATGAGGAAGTGCCCTACCGGCAGTCCACCGAGATACAGTTGCCGGCGATACCGATGCGATATTGGCTACATCAGTACCCTTTAATCCGCCACGGTCGCGCAGATCTTCCAGGATCTTTGCAACAGCGCCAGCCATATCTAATGTCCTAATGCCGCGCTGATCGCTCCTCCACCCCCACGAAATGCGAGCGAAGGCGACCGCGAAGCGGGTTTGGTGAAGGAGTGCAAGTCTGCCAGTGCATCGCGCAGGCGAATCAGCCTCCCCCTAGAATCGCTTACTAACTTTCGCACCCGTTCGTCTGGGATTTTTAATTTCACGCCATGACGAGCGGAGCGTACTGCTGGATCTACATGGCTCAGGAGAAAATGCTCAATTCGTCGAGTTTCTTCGACATTAGATAAATTTTCAATTTGTCGGCCTCGTTGGATGACAAAATGTTCATATGGATTCTCTAGCATATAATCGATATCGGAGCAGCAGCTAGTATCATTGCATGCAAATTTTGATTTTCCCCCTCTTGCCTGAAAGACAGAATTAAGTTGCTCTCGCGTAAAATAACGATCCAAATCAAGAATGTATATGCGACGGCTATTGTTACCGCCCTTCCGTGGGTGGTTCCAGGTATATGCATTGAAAGATTCCCTCTGCGCGATGCCATGGCTGATGCCCGCCACCGCGCCAAAGGCTAACGCGGCCAGTCCAGGTAAACCGCCAGTATTGTCGCCGACTAGTGGTCGTCCGATCTCATGGAATTGTTGGATGCTCTCGATAATATGCCGCGTTCCAGCACCCGTAGCCGTTGCACCAAATCCGGAAATCCGAAGCCAGATATTTTTAATGGGAAGATCAGAAATCCCTGCAATCAGCTGCGACCGCTGCCATGCATCCTTCAGAATAGTAGCACTAGAAATTAATTGATAGTCTATTTCTATGGATCGACCACCCAGCTTATCGAGTTCTTCTCGAAGGCTCTCACAAAATAACTGATCTAGCGTTTGCCACTGGTGTGGAACTGTCTCGACTAGATGAGAGGGAGATAGGACTGCATTCACGCCATATCGTATGGCACACTCAGCAATAAGTCTCGCTATATCGGTACTTCTCCCACGCCTGAAATCCGTGGGCTCCCAAGGCCGCTCCGGATTCGCCCATGGAAGTCGGCTAACTGCGCCACGGTAGCGCCCGAGTGCCGCAGCTTCGGCAAAATTAGGATCGAGGACTATCTCGAATCCGCTGGACCTGAGCAGCTTGAGAAGGCCGATTTGTTCTCCAATGTGAGCCGCCTCGAATACAAAACGGCGATAGGGGAGACGTCCGGCGGCATGCAGGGCGACCAGCTTGTTTTGCCAAGTATGCCCAATCCGGAGGAATCCTGCCAAGGAGGCGGGTTTCGGGTGGAGATGATGCACTGTTGCAGCCATCCGGCGACTCCGAGATCGATCCGCGATCTATGCATTTCTGTTTCAGAAATGTCAACTGTGAAATTGAAACGTCTCGTCGGTCACATCAATCCCAACCATCCCCGCTGTAGGAAGTTTCCTCCAAACCCATGTATAGAAACCCTGGAGCGAAGCGCAGAGGGTAGAGGCGGCATGAGGGCGTGGACGCTCGATGACATTCCGTGGCATTGCTTTGCGCCGGGCCTTGTCGATCGCGACCTCCTCTGTCTCGCCAAGGCGGCGAGCCTCGTCGAGGCCAACGGCGCCGCCTATGCCGATCATCTCTGTCTTGTCTTTGCCGACGATCCCGCGTTTCAGCAGGACGCGCGGCGCTGGGGCGTGGAAGAAACCCGGCATGGAGAGGCACTGGCGCGCTGGGCCGCGCTCGCCGACCCGGGCTTTGACTTTGCCGCCGCCTTGGCCCGCTTCCGCGCCGGTTTTCGCGGCGATTTTGAGCGCTCCGCCTCGCGCCGCGGCTCGCGCTCGGGCGAGATGATCGCACGCTGCATCGTCGAGACCGGCACCAGTTCCTATTACACGGCGCTTGGCGAGGCGGCGCAGGAGCCGGTGCTGAAGGAAATCTGCCGTCGCATCGCGGCCGATGAGATGCGCCATTACGCGCTGTTCCGCCGCACCCTCGAACAATACCTCCGACGAGAGCCGATGGGTCTCCTGCGGCGCCTCGGGATCGCCCTCGGGCGGATCGCCGAGACGCGCGACGACGAACTGGCCTGCGCCTATTTCGCCGCCAATGGTGCAGGCGAGCGCTACGATCGGCGCCGACACGGCCGCGCCTATGCCCGGCGCGCCTATTCCCTCTATCGGGCGCGGCACGTGATGCGCGGCGTCGCGATGCTGTGCAAGGCCGTCGGCCTCAGGCACAACGGCGTGCTGGCGCGGATTGCCGGGCAGCTTCTCTGGCGGGCGCTGCGCTGGCAGGTCCGGCGCGCGGCATGATCACGCGGGGGTCGGCGCATCCGCGCGAATGAGCTTCAGCGCGCGCAGATCGGCCCACAGTTGCGGCGGGATCGGCTGCCGGAAGAGCGCCAGGTTGTCCGCGAACTCGGCCGTGCTGCGCGGCCCCGGAATGATCGCGGCAACCGCCGGATGGGCGAGCGGGAACTGCAAGGCGGCCGCCGCCAGCGGCACCCCGTGGCGCTGGCAGATCGTGCGGATCGCCTCGGCGCGGGCGACGATGTCCTGCGGCGCCGGCCGGTAGTTCCAGGTCTCGCGCCCGGCGAGAATGCCGGAATTCAACGGCCCGCCGACGATGATCGAGACCCCGCGCGCGACGCATTCTGGCATGAGATCGTCAAGCGGCCCCTGTTCGAGCAAGGTGTAGCGCCCGGCCAAGAGAAAGGCGTCCCACGCGCCCCATTCGAGCGCTTCGAGGAGGACTTCGCGCTCATTGACGCCGATGCCGATCGCCTTGACAGCGCCGGCGCGGCGCAGTTCTTCGAGCGCGCGGTAGCCGCCCTCGCGCAAGGCGCGCATCAGTTGCGGGTGCACCTGCGCCCCGTGCGTCATCGCGCCGATGTCGTGAACGTAGAGAATGTCGATGCGCGCGAGGCCGAGGCGCTGCAAACTGTCCTCAAACGAGCGCATGATCCCGTCATAAGAGTAGTCATAGACGGCCTCGAACGGCAGCGGATAGCGATTGTCCGTGTCGGGGACGAGATCGGAGCGCGGGCGCAGCAGCCGCCCCACCTTGGTCGAGAGCACCCACTCGTCACGCGGCTCGCTGCGCAAGGCGTCGCCGACGGCGCGCTCGGCCTGACCGGAACCGTAATAGGGCGCGGCATCGACATAGCGCACCCCCGCATCCCAGGCCGCGCGCACGATCGCTTCCGCTTCCCCGCGGCTGACCGGCACGCGCCGCCCGCCGAGGGTTGCGGTGCCAAGGCCCAGCGCTGTCACCGCGACCGCGGTGCGCCTGATGCGGCGCGTCTCAAAATCCGCCATGATGCCGCCTCCCTTCGCCGCGAACCCATTGGAGCGGACCCGATGCGCAGGCTCCTGTCAAGCGGTCGCCGATGATCCGGTCCGTGACCCGCGGTCTTGCGTGGCCGGGCGCGCCGCTGGCCTTGGCCGCTGCGGCGCTGTTTGGGGCGAGCACGCCGTTTGCCAAGCTGCTGCTTGCCAGCCCCGCGCCGCAGAGCGGCGC
>JBOHMF010000090.1:0-12180 GCA_050730055.1 Allostellaceae bacterium | reverse complement strand
CTCTTGCTCGGTTTTCCGCCGTCCACATCGGCAGCCCCTCCTTGCAGGCCACCTCACTAGATCACAACAGCCTAATCCACTTCAATAAGTCTCCGAACGGACACTTATCGCGGCCGCAACGGGCCGGGCAGCCGGTCAGACGTCGCCGGCTGCCCTCCCAGGATCAGCCGCGAGCGGCTCGACCAGCGTGGGATCATTGTTGCGCACATTGCCGACGCGCGGCGACACCGGCCACAAAGCCAGCGCCTCCGGCGGATACGGCCGCAGCAGGGCCTTCAGTTCAGCCGGCTCGGCCGGGACCTCGCCGAGCCACAAGGGCCAATCCGCGGGATCGAGAAGAACCGGCATGCGCTCGTGCAGCGGGGCGAGCAGGGCGTTGGCCGCAGTGGTGACGATCGTGAAACTCCGCAGCGTCTCGCTCCCGGCCTGATCGCCAACCGGCGAGCGCCAGACCTCCCACAATCCGGCCAGCGCCATCGGCCGCCGGTCGGCGCGCGCAATGGCGTAGGGCTGGCGCGCCTTGCCGGTTTTTTTCCACTCGTAAAAACTGTCAAAAGGGACAAGGCAGCGGCGCTTGCGGAACGCCTCGCGAAAGGCGGGCTTGCCGTCGATCCCCTCGGCCTTGGCATTAAAGGTCGAATAGCCGATCTTGATATCCTTTGCCCAGAACGGCACCAGCCCCCAGCGCATGATGTCGAGGCTGCGCTCGCGCGTGGCGGCGTCATGGCGCACGACCGGCAGATCCTGCGTCGGCGCCGCGTTCCAGTTGGCCGCGATGTTGGGGGTCGGGCGCTCCGGCGGGATACCAAAGACGCGCTTCAACGTATCGGCGTCGGAGGACAATCGGGCGCGGCCACACATGCCGGGAAGATGGCGCGCCGCGCCCCTCAGCGCAATTCCTCTTGCCTGCTCTTCACGATCCCGGCCGGCTTCGTTATCGTCGCCGGCCGGAGCCGGCGCGAGAGGGCAGGAAAAAGAAATGGATACGACGAATGCGGACGATCTCTACGACTTCATCGTGACCGGAGCCGGCTCGGCGGGTTGCGCGGTCGCCGGGCGGCTCAGCGAGAACGGGCGCTGGCGGGTGCTGCTGCTGGAAGCCGGCGGGCGCGACACCAATCCGTGGATTCACATCCCGCTCGGCTACACCCGGACCTATACCGATCCGCGCGTCAACTGGATGTTTGAGAGCGAACCCGAGAAGGAGTTGAACGGCCGCACCCTCTATCAGCCGCGCGGCAAGGTCCTGGGCGGCACCAGTTCGATCAACGGCATGATCTATATGCGCGGCACGTCCTCTGATTACGACGGCTGGCGGCAGCGCGGCTGCGAGGGCTGGGACTGGGAGTCGGTCCTGCCATTTTTCAAAAAGGCCGAGGACCAGGAGCGCGGCGCCGACGAATTTCACGGGGCGGGCGGGCCGCTGCACGTCTCAAACCCGGTGCGCTCGCCCTTAGGCGACGCGATGGTCGCCGCCGCGATCGAAGCTGGCATCCCGGACAACCCCGATTTCAATGGTGCCCGCCAGGAGGGCGTCGGCTATTACCAGACGACGACCAGCAACCGCCGGCGCTGGAGCGCGGCGCGCGCCTATCTCGGGCCGGCGCAGGGGCGCCAGAACCTGACGATCGCAACCAACGCCCACGCCACCCGCATCCTGTTTGACGACGCGCGCGCAGTCGGGGTCGAGTACAAGACGCCGCAAGGTCTCAAGACGGCGCGCGCGCGCGGCGAGATCATCGCCTCGGGCGGCGTCTATGGCTCGCCGCAGCTGCTGCAACTGTCGGGTCTCGGCCCGGCCGGTCTCTTGCGCCAATTCGGTATTGCGGTGGTGCGCGAAATGCCCGGGGTCGGCGCCAACCTGCACGACCATTTCAACACATATCTGGTGTGGCGCTGTGCGCAAAAGGTCACGATCAACGATCTGGCGGCGAGCGGCGCGCGCAAGGTGACGGCGGCCGTGCAATACGCGGTCAACCGCTCCGGCCACCTGTCAAACGCCGGGATCTATGCCGGCGCCTTTGTCAGAAGCGACCCGCGCTTTGCCGAACCCGATTTGCAGATCAACATGTTCGGGTGGAGCGCGCTGGAACGCCTGCGCACCGGGATCAAGCCGCACCCGTTCTCGGCCTTCACCCTCTCCCCGGTGCACCTGCGTCCGGAGGGCCGCGGCACAGTGCGGATCAAGAGTCCGAACCCCGCAATGCCGCCGCAGATCCGCTTCAACTTTCTCGCCAGCCAATACGATTTTGACGCGCTCATCTACGGCGCGCGTCTCGCCCGCAAGATCGCCGCGCAGCCGGCGCTCAAACCCTATGTGGTCAAGGAGGTGCTGCCCGGCCCCGAGGTCGAGAGCGACGAGCAGATGATCGAGGAGATCCGGGTGCGCGGCGTCTCCAACCTGCACCCGGTCGGGACCTGCCGCATGGGGCGCGAGACCGATGCGGTCGTCGATCCGCGCCTTCGCGTCCACGGTATCGCAGGCTTGCGCGTCGCCGACGCCTCGATCATGCCGCAGGTGCCGGGCGGCAACACCAACGCGCCCTCGATCATGATCGGCGAGAAATGCGCCGCGATGGTGCTGGAGGACGCAAAGGCGGCGTAGGACCGCCTCGCCGTCCGCAAAGGATCAGCTGTGCGGTAGATAGCGGATCACCGCAAGCACGATCCCGGTCAGGACGACCATTACGCTGGCGAAGCGCACGCTTAGGCGGTGTTCTAGCTCCGCGAGGCGCGGCAGCATTCGCGATTCGAGCGCCTGCATGTCCGCTGTCAAATCGGCTTTGACTGCCTGAAGATCGGCCTTGGTGGCGACGTTATCATGGATCGCGTCGAAAATTTCAGTGGCAATGCGCTCAGCCACTTTGCGCTCGATGTTGGTCTCGGCCAGGGCATTGGTCAGCGACAGCCGATCGGTCATGACTCCTTCCCGCGGACGCGCAACGACTCACCAATGGCGCGGGCCACGCGCTTCGGGAAATAACGAACTCAAGGGCACCCCGCAAGGCTTTATGAGGCATCGCTCTGGGGCCCCAGCCGTGCTCCCAGAGTGCCGCGATGCTGGATGGATGAGCGCGGCGCCTTTCGCCAGAAACCGTTAGAACACCCGCGCCTGGGCCGAGCGGTCCTTGATCCATACCTGCGCCTCGCGGCCCGCCTGCAGGGCATCGCGCGCCGCATCGACGGCGTCGAGGAGAGCCTGTTCCCGGTCGAGATAGGCGCCGTACAGCGCATCGCCGAGCGTGACCACCCACCGCGCTTCCCGGCCCCGCCGACAAATCTGAAATTCCAGCACCGGCATGCGCTGCTCTCCCCGGAGCGGCAACCGTCCCCCGACCGGGTTGACCCGCCTTATCCAGCCGCTCCGCAAAGTGAAGTATGCCGCAGCGGGAGATCAAAATAAAGGGGTTTCAGATACAAACCGTTACACAATCGAGCAGAAAGCCGTTCCAGTGCCGCGTTTTTGTGCAATGCACAACAAGACGCGGTCCGATCATTTCTCTTCCGCAGTATAGACTCCGTCCCAGTCGGGCGGCGGGGCGGCGGTCTGGTAATGCGCGATCCGCCGCCGGTAGAGCCGGTAGACCGGAGCAAGATGGAACGAGAGCGCCAGCCGGCTATCGTCAAGGGCGCGCAGCGCCGCGCTCCACTCCTGCCGGCGATAGGCCGTAAGCAGCACCGCGTGCGGCACGCGAAATCCCTCGCTGCCTTCGGGCGGAATGGTATAGACGTGGCTCGCCTGCGTCTTGCCCTTGACGGCAACGAGATCGATCTCGATGAGACCGGCTTCGCCGAGCCGTCTCGCCGTCTCCTCGCCGATCACCAGATCGATGCCATAGAGCTTGCTGAGGCTCTCCAGGCGGGAGGCAAGATTGACCGGATCGCCGAGCAGAGAATAATTGAACCGTTGCGTCGAGCCGAAATTGCCGACGACGCACTCGCCCGTATTGATCCCGATACCGAAATGGAGCGGTTTGAACGGCTTGCCGGTGCTCTCGGCCTCCGCTTCCCAACCCCGGTTCAGCTCGTCGAGCTTGCGGCGCATCGCCTGGGCCGCGCGCACCGCGTTCTCGGCGTGATCGGGGTCTTCGAGCGGGGCGTTCCAGAACGCCATGATGCAATCGCCGATATACTTGTCGATCGTCCCCTTGTGCTCGGTGATGATGTCGGTCATCGGCGAGGTAAAACTGTTCATCAGCGCCGTCAGCGCGCGCGCGTCGAGACCTTCCGACAGGGTCGTGAAGCCGCGGATGTCGCAGAACATGATGGTCAGCTCGCGCGCCTCCCCGCCCAGCACGAGCTTTTCGGGATGGCGGGCGAGTTGCTCGACGTAATGCGGCGACATGTAGCGCGAGAACGCGCCGCGGATCTCGCGCTGGCGGATTTCGGTGCGCAGATAGCCAAGGAGCGAGGCCAGCAGATAGACAAGCGTGAGCACCACAGTCGGGTAGACCGGGTCGAGCAGCAGACCGGCGTGCCGGAAGGCGAGCCAGGAGATGCCGACGGCGGCGGCGACCGCGGCGGCGCCCAGGAGCGCGCTGGGCAGCGCCCCGATCCGCGGCAGCGCAAAGATCAGCCCGAGACCGGCGAGAAAGGTGAACAGCACCTCCGCTCCCAGCGCCCAGTCCGGTCGCGTCAGATAGTCGCCTTCCAGGATCTGCGCGATCAACTGGGCGTGGATCGCGACGCCGGAAACATCGGGGGCAAGGGGGGTCGCCTGCATGTCGTTGATGACCCCTTCGGCCGAGGTCCCGACCAGAACGATATTGTCGGCGATCAGCCTGCGGTCAAAATGCCCGGACAGGATGTCCTTTGCCGAGATGTAGAGATGCGGCGGTGGCCGGGAAAAATGCAGCCACACCCGACCCGCCGCATCGGTCGGAACGGTCAGGGGGCCGATGCGCAGCGCGACGAGGCCAGTGTCTTCGCCAAAGCTCTGTTCCCCGTTGGCTCCGGCGGCTTTGCCGACATAGCTCCGGGCACCGGAGACGACGCGCAGGATCTCGGCGGCGAGCGAGGGGTAGGGGGTTTTGCCGAGCTTGAGGACCAAGGGGACGCGGCGCACCACATGGTCCCAGTCAAGATACTGGTTGAGAAAGCCGTCGCCGGCGGCGGCCGCTTCGAGGCTCGGGCGGTTTGGGATCGCGTTTGGGAACGAGTCGACATGGCCGAGCGGGTCACGGCCGGCAAAGGCAAATCCGGCTTTTGCCAGCGGCGGGCGCGAATGACCCTGGTTGGTCAGGATAAAGCCGAGAACAACTGGAACCTTGCGCATCGCCGCCGCCAGCACCTTGTCGGGGTCGGGCAGGGCGGCGAGGATCTTCTCGGCGTTCTGCGGGCTGACCCCGCTCTGCGTGATCAGCGGCAGCAGCATTTGCGGCGAGGTGCGGTCGCGATCGGCAAAATCGATATCAAAGCCGATCACCGCGGCGCCGGCCTCGCGCAGCCGGTCGATCAGCTGGGCGATGACGGTGCGCGGCCATGGCCACTGGCCGATCGCCTTGAGGCTCTGATCGTCGATATCGACAATGCGGATCGGCAGGTTGGCGGCCGGCCGCGGCGCGGCGCGCTGATAGAAGTCGAACGAGATCAGCGACAGGCGATCGAGGAGACGGGGAACGGCGAGCCGCGCCCCAACGGCGAGGACGAGCACCACCACGGGCAGCAGGGTGACGGCGCTATTCTTTAGGATCGCCGGGATACGCATCCGCGCCCTTCTTTGCCGGTCGCGCGATCATCCTCAAAGCGAGGGAAACATTCCAGGATCTTTGACAAAAGCCCTTGCCGCGGCGTTTCTCTAGCGGCAAGTCTCTGGTGGCGGACCAGGGCATCGGGAGGATGCGGCCATGGCGAGCACGATAGAAGAGAAGAAGAACATACTCCTCGCCAAGGCCACGGCCGCCGCCGTAACGCTCGTCGGCGCGACGCAGGAGACGACGGCCCGGCACCTTGTCGCCACCCTTTACGGGCACGTCCCCCCGGCCGATGTCGCCGAGAAAAGCCCGCGCGATCTGTGCGGCGCCGCGCTCTCGCTCTGGCATTTCGCCGAGCGGCGCCGCCCGGGTCAGGCCAAGATCCGGGTGCACAACCCGGATCTCGACAAGGACGGCTGGTCCTCGCGCCGCACAATCGTCGAGATCGTCAACGACGACATGCCCTTTCTTGTCGATTCGGTGACCGGGGCGATCAACAGCAGCAACCGTATCGTCCATCTCGTCATCCATCCGATCCTCACGGTGGAGCGGACCTCGGACGGGCGGCTCGCGGCGATCGACGGTGTCGCCGCCGGTCTGCGCGAATCCTGGATGCAGATCGAGATCACCCCCGAATCGGATCGCGAGGGTCTCGCGCGGCTGACCGAGAGCCTCGCCGGTGTCCTCGCCGATGTGCGCGCCGCGGTCGGGGATTGGCAGAAGATGCGCAACACCCTGCGCGGGCTGCTGGAAGACTTGTCCGCCGCACCGCCGCCGGTCCCGGCGGATGAAGCGGCCGAAGTGCGCGATTTTCTGCGCTGGCTCGACGATGACAATTTCACCTTTCTCGGTTATCGCGAATACCCGTTTCGCGATACGAACACACCGGGACGGCCGCCGCTCGGCATTCTTTCCGATGCCGGCTACGCCCTGTTCGGGGGCTTGCGCGATTTTGCCGCGCTGCCGCCGGACGTGCAGGACTTTCTGCGCCGCCGCGAGCTTCTGCTGATCTCCAAGTCGAACCGCCGCTCGACCGTCCACCGCACCGCGCATATGGACGCGATCGGGCTGCGCCGCTTTGACGCCGATGGCGAGGTCGTCGGCATCCGCGTGTTTCTCGGCCTCTATACCTCGCTCGCCTACAATCGCAGTCCGCGCTCGATCCCGCTGTTGCGCCTGAAGACGCGACATATCCTCGAACGCTCCGGGCTGTCGCCGGCAAGCCATGACGGCAAGGCGCTCCTGCACATCCTCGAATCCTATCCGCGCGACGAGCTGTTTCAGACCGATGAGGAGACGCTTTATGCGACCGCAATCGGGATTCTCAACCTCCAGGAGCGGCAGCGGATCGCCCTTTTCATCCGCCACGATCCGCTCGAACGCTTTGTCTCCTGTCTCGTTTTTGCGCCGCGCGAGCGCTACGACACCGCTCTGCGCCAGCTCTTCACGGCGATCCTCGAACGGGCTTCCCACGGTAAGCTTTCGGCCTTTTATACGCATGTCGGCGAGGGGCCGCTGGTGCGCGTCCAGTTCATCATTCGGACCACGCGCGGCGCGGTGCCGGCGGTCGATGCGACGGCGCTTGAAAAAGAGCTCGCCGAGGCCGGACGCACCTGGTCGGACCGGCTTGAGGAAGCAGCCATCGCTGAACTCGGCGAGGCGGCGGCGCGGGCCCTTCTGAAGCGCTTCTCCGCTTTTCCGTTGGCCTACCAGGCGCGCACCGAGGCGGCCGAGGCGGTCGCCGATCTGCGCCGTCTCGACGCCGCCCTCGACGGCTCGCCGCTCGAAGTCGCGCTGGCGCCGCAGCCGGGCGCTGGGATGCCGGGCCAATCCCCGGCGAGCGAAGATCGCGGGGGAACCCCGATCTTGCGGCTCTATCGCGCCGGCGAGCCGGTCGCGCTGTCCGACGTGTTGCCGATCCTCGAAAACCTCGCATTGCGCGTCGTCGCTGAGGAGCCGTTTCGCATCGAGACCCCGGGCCAGGGCGCGGTGTGGCTTCACGCTTTTGCGCTGGCCGGCGCTGCGGTCGCAGGGAGCGTGCCGGCCTTTGTCCGGCGGCGCTTTGAGGAAGCGCTGGTCGCAGCCTGGACCGGTCGGATCGAGAATGACGGCTTCAACCGCCTTGTCCTCACCGCCGGTCTCGAAGCCCGCCAGATCGTCATCCTGCGCCTCTACAGCAAGCTCTTGCGTCAGGCGGGGTCGGCGTTCAGCCAAGCCTATATGGAGGACACCCTCGTCCGCCACCCGGAGCTCGCGCGCCGGCTTGTGCAACTGTTTGAGATCCGCCTCGATCCGGCCCGTGCCTTTGGCGCCTCGCTGGCCACGATCGGCGAGGTCCAGGCCATCGACCATGCCCTCGATCGCGTCGAGAGCCTCGATGAGGACCGGATCGTCAGGAACTATCTGACCCTCATCCTCAAGACCACGCGGACCAACTACTATCAGAAGCTGCCAAACAGCGAACCCAAGCCTTATCTCGCCGTCAAGCTGGCCAGCAGCGCCATCGATTTTCTCCCGCGCCCGCGCCCGCTCTACGAGATCTTTGTCTACAGCCCGCGCGTCGAAGCTGTGCACATGCGCGCCGGTCCAGTCGCCCGCGGCGGCATCCGCTGGTCCGATCGCAAGGAGGACTTCCGCAGCGAAATCCTGGGGCTGATGAAGGCGCAGACGGTCAAGAACGCGGTCATCGTCCCGGTCGGATCAAAGGGCGGATTTGTCGTCAAGGACGGGCGCGGCGCCCCCGCAAGCGAAGGGGTCGAGTGCTACAAGATCCTGATCCGCGGTCTCCTCGATCTGACCGACAACATTGTCCCAACCCCGCGCGACACTCCTGAGGAGCCGCCGCGAGGCGGCGTCTCGAAGGGGCGCGGGGACCCCAAAGCGGACGGGGAGGGCCGGCACCGTGTCGTGCCGCCGCCCGATGTCGTGCGGCATGACGGCGACGATCCCTACCTCGTCGTCGCCGCCGACAAGGGCACCGCGACCTTCTCCGACTATGCCAATGCGATCGCCGAAGAGTACGGTTTCTGGCTCGGCGACGCCTTTGCCTCGGGGGGGTCTGCCGGGTACGACCACAAGGCGATGGGGATCACCTCGCGCGGCGCCTTTGAGCTCGTGAAGCGTCACTTCCGCGAACTCGGGCGCAACATCGAGGAAAGCCCTTTCACGGTGGTCGGTGTCGGCGACATGTCGGGCGATGTCTTCGGCAACGGCATGCTGCGGTCGCGCCAGATCCGGCTTCTCGCCGCCTTTGACCACCGCCATGTCTTTGTCGATCCCGACCCCGACCCGGCGGCGAGCTTTGCCGAGCGCGCGCGGCTGTTCCTCCTGCCGCGGTCGAGCTGGGCCGATTACGACCCGGCGCTGATCTCGGCGGGCGGCGGCGTCTTTGAGCGCAGCGCCAAGGCCATCGCGATCAGCCCCGAGATGAAGCGCGTCTTTGGTCTCGCCGCCGACACCCTGGCTCCGGCCGAACTGATCCACGAACTCTTGAAGGCCGAGATCGATCTGCTGTGGTTTGGCGGGATCGGCACCTTTGTCAAGGGAGCGCAGGAGAGCCACGCCGAGGTCGGCGACCGCGCCAACGATGCGCTGCGCGTCAATGGCGACGAATTGCGCGCCAAGGTCGTCGGCGAAGGCGCCAATCTCGCCGTCACCGAGCGCGGGCGGACCGCCTTTGCGCTCCGCGGCGGGCGCATCGATACGGATGCCATCGACAATTCCGCCGGCGTCGATACCTCCGACCACGAGGTCAATTTCAAGATCCTGGTCGATGGCGCCATCGCCGCCGGCCTCTTGCCGCGCGAGGAGCGCGAGCCGCTCCTGGCCGGGGTCAAGGACGAGATGGCCGCGCTCGTCCTGCGCGACAACACCCTGCAAGGCGAGGCCTTGTCGGTTGCCGAGGCGCGCGGCGCCGCCGCGCTCGACCGCCAGGTGCGCCTCATGCGCGAATTGGAGCGGGGCGGGCACCTCGACCGCGCCCTCGAATTTCTGCCCGACGACGAGACCCTGGCCCAGCGCGCCGCCCGGCGTCGCGGTCTGATGCGACCGGAACTGGCTGTCCTCCTGGCCTATGCCAAGATGACGCTCTACGACGAGCTGCTGGCGTCCGATCTCCCCGATTCCCCGGATGTGATAGAGGATCGGGAGGGCTATTTCCCGGCGGCGCTGCGCGCGCGGCTCGGCCCCCGCATCGCCCTGCATCCCCTGCATCGCGAGATCGCCGCGACCGTTCTGACCAATGATCTGGTCAACCGCGCCGGTCTCACCTTTGTCAGCGACATGCGCGCGCGCACCGGCCGCACCGCGCCCGAGATCGTCCGCGCCTATCTGATCGTGCGCGAGATTTTTGGCCTGAAAGGGCTGTGGGCGGAGATCGAGGCGCTCGACAACCGGGTGGCGGCCGACACGCAGTTGGGAATGCTGCTCGCCATCGCCGCCCTTGTCGAGCACGCGGCGGCTTGGCTGTTGCACAACCGGCGGGTCGAGATCGGGCGGGAGTGTGCGCGTCTCACGCCGGCTGTCAACGAGCTCGCCGCAGGACTGTCCGAACTGCTGCCGCCCGGCGACAGCGCGCTCACCGCCGAGCGCGCTGCGCGGCTCGTCGAGGCGGGCGTGCCGGCGCCGCTCGCGGCGCGTACCGGCGCCTTGCCGTTTCTCGCTTCCGCCGCCGAGATCGCCGCTCTCGCCGAACAGTCCGGCCAGAAGCTGGGGTGCGCGGCGCGGGTCTATTACGGCGCCGGTGCCCGCTTTGCCCTCGATGACCTGCGCGCCGCCGCCCTTCGGCTGCCGGCCGAGACGCCGTGGCAAAAGCTCGCGGTCGAGGCGATGATCGACGATGTCTACGGGTTGCAGGCCGACTTTGCTTCCCGCATCCTGACCAGCCCGTGCGTGACGAGTCCCGACCCGCTCGCCGCCTGGGCGGCCGAGCGCGCCGCCCTGCTGGCCCCGGCCGAGATGCTGGCGACCGAGTTGCGCGCCGCGGCGACACCCGATCTGGCGATGCTCGTCGTCGCCGGCCGCCAGTTGCGCCATGCGCTCGGGTGAGAGGCGAAGCTAACCCCGCGCGCCGCGCTCATACGGGTCGGGATCGCCCTGCCCGAGAACGCGGGCAGCGATCGGGGCGAGTTCGGCGGCGGAAACCGCGATCCCGAAATGCTCGTCGAGCGCCCGCGCCAGATCGGCGGCGTCGCGGATCTGTCGGCGCTCGCTCGCACCGTTCCGGCGGCGGACGGCAAATCGGCCGTCAAACAGCGTGCAGTGACCATCGGCCGTCGCCCGCGCGGCCAAGAGATGATTGCGGAACAGCGACTGCGGATGGGTCGAGGTGAACCAGTTGGCAACCTCGTAATCGGCCGCTTTCTGCGGTTCGAGGGTAAAACGATAGAGGCTCTGCCAGGCGCCGCCGCGCTGCACTTCGAGGACAAAGGCGCCCTCGGCCGCGAGCAGGCGAAAGCTTTCGTGTGGGGTCACCTGCACCGTCCCCGCCTGAAGCGCGAGCGGCGCCGTCGGCGTCATCCCGCCAAACCCGACATCGGCGATGTGCGGCCCTTCGGGCAGATCGACCGCGAGCAGCATGTGGGTGCGCGGTCCGACAGACCCAGCTGGCCGGTCCCATAGGACCCGCGCGGCCAGTCCCTCGGCGCGAAACCCGAACCGGCGCAAGACCGCGAGCAGCAGGAGATTGTGCTCAAAGCAGTAGCCGCCGCGCCGCCGCGCCACCAGCTTGTCGGCCAGTGCCGCCTCGTCGAGGCGGATCTCCCGTTCCAGCAGCACGTCGAGGTTCTCAAACGGGATCGTGCTCGCATGAGCGAGCACGACCGCCCGCAAGACTGCGAGCGTCGGCGCGCGCGGGCCGTCATAACCGATGCGCGCGCGATAGGCGTCAAGGTCAAAGAGAGTGTCGCTCATCGGAGCCGCCGCAGAAATCTGGCGATGTCGATGACGGCCCGCGCATGGGTGCCGTTGCCGATCTCCCTGTCGCCCTCGCGCGCCCGCACCGCAAAACGGACCGCGCGCCCGTCGATCGCGGTGACTTCGGCCTCGCCGGTCACCTGCCGCCCGACCGGAGCGGCGGCGAGATGGCGGACGGCGACCTCGGTGCCGACCGCGCTCTCGCCCGCGTCGAGATAGGGGCGGATCGCGTCGAGCGCGGCGTTTTCCATGATCATGATCATCACCGGCGTCGCCAGCACCGGCGGCAGCCCGGCATCCTTGAAGCGGTTGGCGAGATGCTCGGGCCGGACGGTCAGGGTAAAGGAACCCTTGGCTCCAAGCGGGATCGGTCGCAAATCCGTGCCTCTGCGGGTGAGTGGGCGCGACAGTATAGAGGATCGGCGGCGCCGCAGCGGATTTTTGCTGCGATCCGGGAGGCTCGGCACTCAATCAAGCAGGCGAAGACCGCAGATCATCTTGCTACCTTCGGCCGAACAGCCGCTCGATGTCGGCGAGGGCGAGCGCCACATAGGTCGGTCGGCCGTGGTTGCAC
>JBOHMF010000089.1:0-12206 GCA_050730055.1 Allostellaceae bacterium | reverse complement strand
CGTCGGCGCCGCGCCTTGCCGCACCCTCGACAAAGCGTCGCTGCGTCACCGGCACAAACAGGAGCGAACGCCAGACCGGCAGCGGCTCTATGCTCATGCCGGCTCTCCCAATCCAATGATCCCCTCGGCGGCCAGCGCCGCGATCGCCGCCCGATCGAGGCCGAGAAAACCGAGGATCTCTTCCGTATGCTCGCCGAGCGCGGGCGCCGGGCGGCGCAACCGGCCCGGCGTCGCCAACAGGCGCGGGATGACGGTGTGCATCGGCAACGCGCCCATCTCGGCATCGGGCACCGCGACCACGATCTCGCGGGCGATGACGTGCGGATCGGCGATGAACTGGTCGATGTCGTAGACCGGCGCGGCGGTGACCTTGGCGCGGGCGAAGACCGCCATGTTTTCGTCCAGCGTGCGCGCCGCGATAAATTCGCGGATCGGCGCCTCGCATTCCTCGGCGTTCCTGACCCGGTCGGTGTTGGTGCGAAAGCGCGGATCGGCGACCATGTCCGCGCGCCCGATCGCGCGGAAAAGCCGCTCGGCCATCGCCTGCATCGAGGCGGAGATGCCGATATAGCGCCCGTCTTTTGTCTTGAAGACATTGCGCGGCGAGGTCGTCTCCGAGCGGCTGCCGGTGCGTGGCCGGATCTGGCCGGTCAGCCGGTAGATCGGCGCCTCGGTGGCGATGAACGAGAAGAGCGGGTCGAGGAGCGGCAGATCGATGACCTGACCCGCGCCACCTCTCACCTCGTACTGCCGCAGCGCCACCATCACGGCAAAGGCGCCGTAGAGACCGGCCACCATATCGGCGAGCGCGGTCGGCGGCAGGACCGGCTCGCGATCGGCAAAGCCGGTGCGCGCGGCGTAACCCGACATGCTCTCGACCAGGGTGCCAAAGCCGGGCCGGTCGCGGTAGGGACCGTCCTGTCCCCAGCCGGAGACGCGCACGATGACGAGGGCGGGGTTGCGCCGGTGCAGGATCTCGGGACCGAGACCCATCGCCTCCAGGGTGCCTGGCCGGAAATTCTCGATCAGCACCTGCGCACGGGCGATCAGGTCCAAGAGCACCTCGCGCCCGCGCGGCTCCTTGAGGCTCAAGGCGAGGCTTTTCTTGTTGCGCGAATAGACCTTCCAATGGACGCTGATGCCGTTTGTCTGCCAGGCGCGCAGCGGGTCGCCCTTTTTCGGGTCCTCGATCTTGATGACCTCAGCGCCAAAATCGGCCAGTTGCAGCGAGAGCATGTTGCCGGAGACAAGGCGCGAGAGATCGACGACCCGCACCCCGTCGAGCGGACAGGCCGCCTCGGGGGCGAAGGGTTTCTGCGGCACGCTTGTCATTCTTGGCAACTCCGCTCGGCTCGCCGCCGCCAGCTTATCGTTGCCCGCCGGAGAAACAAAGCGGGGCCCGATGCCGGGGGACAATAGCCCCGGTCTGCGATCCCCCCGCCGGCAGACCCGACAAAATTGCGCCATGGTCTTCTCGTGAGATGGCAAAGCTGCCGTGTGCGCAGGGTTGCCGTCACAACCGGAGCCGGAGCGCGGCTCTACACCGGCTGCCGATCGGAGGAAATCGGGAAGCCGCGCGGGAGAACGAATCGGGAAGATGCGGGGATTTTGCCGGTCCGAAAAGGCGCGCGCTCGCTCCCCTGCCTGCGCGGCAAGCGCCGATGCCGGTGCGGCACGCGGGCAAATGCCAATTCCGGCAAAAATCCTCTGCAACATCCGCTCTGGCGCCGCGCTGCCACAAAGCTTAACTCCGCTGCGGTGGATTGGTGTGGGGTTGCGTGTCTCAAGGTTGTAATAGTATAGGGGAACTCTTCCTCAGATAATCCTTTGTTAACCCGGAGTGGTAAACTCTTAACCTAAAGCGGCCGGAACGCCACCGGGCGATTAGCGGAGGGTCCTCATGCGCGTGCTTCTCGTCGAGGATGATACGGATACTGCCGCGAGCATCGGAATGATGCTGCGGAAGGAGAACTTCATCTGCGATACAACCGAACTCGGGGAAGACGGGCTCGAGATCGGCAAACTCTACGATTACGACATCATCCTTCTTGATCTGATGCTGCCGGACATCGACGGCTACGAGGTGCTGCGACGGTTGCGCGCCTCGCGCGTCAAGACCCCGATCCTGATCCTGTCGGGGCTGGCCGAACTCGATCACAAGATCCGGGGGCTGGGCTATGGCGCCGACGATTTTCTGACCAAGCCGTTTGACCGCCGCGAACTGATCGCCCGTATCCAGGCGATTGTGCGCCGGTCCAAGGGTCACTCGGAATCGGTTATCCGCACCGGCAAGCTGGTCGTCAATCTCGACACCCGCGCGGCCGAGGTCGAGGGCAAGCCGCTGCACCTGACCGGCAAGGAATATGGCATCCTTGAACTGTTGAGCCTGCGCAAGGGCAGCACGCTGACCAAGGACATGTTTCTCAATCACCTCTACGGCGGCATGGACGAGCCCGAACTCAAGATCATCGATGTCTTTGTCTGCAAGCTGCGCAAGAAGCTGGCGCAGGCGACCGGCGGCGAGCACTATATCGAAACCGTGTGGGGCCGCGGCTATGTCCTGCGCGATCCGGTCGATCCGGTGGAGATGGCGATGCCGCCGCGATCCGGCGGCGCCAAGCTGGTGGCGATGGACGACGGCGGCGCCTGACCGCTAGTCCGCGGATGCGGCAGCCGCCAGCAGAAAATGCTCCGGGCCGGTCGGGGTGCTGATCAGCCGGCATCCCAGGTCGCGAGCGAGAAGCCCGGTGAAATAGCCCTGCACGGTCCGCGCGGTCAGCGCCTCCACCGGGGCGCTCAAGGCGAGCGCCGCCGCCACCTCCGACGGCAGGCCGGCCGCGCCGCCGGAAACCGTCAGGGCGGGACCGGCCGCGGCGGCGCGCACCGACAGGCTGCCGCCGCGGGGCAGCGCCTCGGCCCCGACGAGGAGCAGGTTGCAGGCGAGCTTTTGCCATGCGAGCGGCAGGGTTCGCGCGCTCTCGTGGTAGACGCAGGTGATCCGCGTCGCCGCAAAATAGGCGCTCGCCAACTCGTGCGGCGGCGATCCCGAAAACCCGCCTGCGGGCGCCAACCCGTAGGCGAAGCGGTAGAATTGCAGACGCGCCCCGACGCGCCGGGCACTGTCGGCGATCAGCCGCACCGCGTCGGCGGCAAAATCGGCATCGCCCTCGGCGAGGATCTCGGCCCCGTTGTTGACCGCTGCGACCGGGCCGATCAACTCATGGCACAGACGCGCCATCAGGAGTTCGAAGACCCGCATTTCGACAGTGCCGGTCATGCTGGCCCGCCCCCGCTAAGCAAGATGGCGAAACAACCCGATCACAGGACTCTCCAGTCTCTCCGGCCCTCAGCCGCGCCGAACCGGGGCGATCGCATCGCCATCACTTTCGGATACGCCGGTAAACGGCCCGTCAACACCGCCCCCCGCAAACCGATCCGGTCGCGGATGGGGCAAAAAAATGCCCGGCGCAGCCGATCAGCCCGCCACCGGCAGCAGCGCCTCGGCTCTATCGAGATCCGCGGGCCGGTTGGCATTGAAGAATGGATCGATCGGCGCATCGGGAAACGCGACGGCAACGAGCCGATACCGCGCCGTCCACTGATCGACCTTGCGTACCCCCTCTTCGACCACCGCCCGCCGCAAATCCTCGCGCAGCCGCACCGGCCACAACCCGAAAACCGGGTGCGCACGACCGCTCGAGGCGGCGCAGATGAGATCGACGCCGGTCTCGGTCAGCGCTGCGACAAACCGCGCGGCGAGATCGCGCGGCAAAAAGGGCGTATCGGTGGCGACGCTGAGAACATGGGAGCAGTCGGGGCGATGCGCGGCGGTCCAATCGAGACCGGCCAGCACTCCGGCGAGCGGACCGGCAAAGCCGGCAATGCTGTCCCCCACCACCGGCAGACCAAAAGCGGCAAAGCGCGCCGGGTCGCCGTTGGCGTTGAGGACCAGCGCTTCGACCTGCGGGCGCAGCCGCGCAATGACATGCGCCAGGAGCGGAACCCCGGCCAGTTCGCGCAGCATCTTGTCGCCGCCGCCCATGCGCCGCGACTGGCCTCCGGCCAGGAGCAGCCCGACGAACTTCATGCCACGTCCTCGGGCAGGCTCGCCTTGCGGCTGAGGCGCGCCGGCTCATCGGCGAGCGCAGCGCCGCCGTCAAAGACGATGCGCTCGCTGCCGGAGAGTGCGAGAAAACGCTTTCCCTTGGCCCGCCCGATCAGGGTCAGACCGGCCTGGCGCGCGAGATCGACGCCCCAGGCGGTAAAGCCGGAGCGCGAGATCAGGATCGCAATCCCCATCTGCACGGTCTTGATCACCATTTCCGAGGTCAGCCGGCCCGTCGTGTAGAAGATCTTGCCTGCGGGCGAGATGCCGTTGAGGTGCATGTAGCCGGCGATCTTGTCGATCGCGTTGTGGCGGCCGACATCCTCCATGTACAAGAGCGGCCGGTCTTCCTCGCACAGGACGCAGCCGTGGATCGCGCCGGCGGCGAGATAAAGGCTTGGTATGGTGTTGATCTTGCGGGTCAGGGCATAAAGCCACGAGGTGCGCAAAACCGCCCGGGGATCGAGCCTCACCTCCTCAAACCGCTCCATCAGATCGCCAAACACGGTCCCTTGGGCGCAACCCGAGGTCAGCGTTTTCTTTCGCAGCTTGTCCTCGAAATCGGTTTCCCGCGCGGTGCGCACGACGACCGTATCGAGGTCCTCGTCATAATCGATCGCGGTGATCCGGTCGTCGGGGCGCAGCATGTTCTGATTGCGCAGATAGCCCACGGCCAGCCAGTCCGGGTGGTCGCCGATCGTCATCATCGTGACGATCTCGCGGCGATTGAGAAACAGGGTCAGCGGCCGCTCGACGATGACAGCGGTTTCGACCGTGCGGCCTTCGTGGTCGATGCCGGCGACGGTGCGCGTCAAGCGCGGGTCGCCGGGGCAGGGGCGGACGGCAAATTCTTCCATCCCTTGATGATGGGCGAGCGCGGCGGCCACCGCAAGCCGGGCGATGCGGCCCGCTCCTGCCGTTCCGATATAGGATGCCGGCGACAGGCGCCCCTCGGGAGGAGCGGCATGACCGAAGCAAAACGGCTTTACGATGCGGATTTTGTCCTGTGGGCGGAAGAGCAGGCCGCGGCCCTGCGCGCCGCCGCGCGCGGCGCCTCCAACCTGGAACTCGATTGGGAGAACCTTGCCGAGGAGATCGAGGATTTGGGCAAATCGAGCCGCCGGGAGCTGCGCAGCCGTCTTCTCGTCATCCTGGAGCACCTTCTGAAGCTGGAATATTCGCCAGCTGTCGATCCTCGGGCCGGCTGGAGGGAAACGATCGGCCGCGAGCGATCGAATACCGAGGATCTGCTGGACGAGAGTCCCAGTCTCAGAGGTGAACTGGCCGGCATGATCGAGGCGGCGGCAACCCGGGCGGCGCGCGTAGCCGTCCACGGCCTAGCCGCTCACGGAGAAGCGGCGGTCGCGATCCCGCCGCCACGCTACAGCATCGATCAGGTCTTAGGCGACTGGTTTCCGCCCGAGCCGGCGCAGGGACAGGGAGGCGCGGCATGACCGAAGCAAAACGGCTTTACGACGAGGATTTTGTCCTGTGGGCGGAAGAGCAGGCCGCGGCCCTGCGCGCCGCCGCGCGCGGCGCCTCCAACCTGGAACTCGACTGGGAGAACCTTGCCGAGGAGATCGACAGCTTGGGTACCTCTCAGCGCTCCGCTCTGCGCAGCCAGATCCGCCGGATCATCCGTCACCTCATAAAGCTCGAATATTCGCTTGCACAGGACCCGCGCCGGGGATGGCGAGAGTCGGTGAACGATGCACGCGAAGAGATCCGCGATCTGCTGGAGGATAGTCAGAGCCTGAGAACGACCATTTCCGAATTGCTGCCGGGCCAATTGGCGCGCGGCATCGAGCAAGCCATCAACGATCTGAAGGAATATCAGGAAGTGGCCTCCATGGGTTTGCCGCGCCTTCGCGCCACGACCTACACGGAAGAGCAGGTGCTCGGCGACTGGTTTCCGCCCGAGCCGGCGCGGGAGTAGCGCTGCGGTGTCGTGACGCGATCGGGGGCGACAAGCGGCGCGTGCGCTCCTATGTTAGGAGCGATGCAAGGCTGGACACAAAAGCCATGATCGACCCGTTTGGGCGAACCATCACCTATCTGCGCGTGTCGGTGACGGACCGTTGCGACTTCCGCTGCGTCTATTGCATGGCGGAGGAGATGACGTTTCTGCCAAAGGCCGAACTCCTCACCCTTGAAGAACTCGACCGGGTGTGCGGCGCCTTTGTGCGGCTCGGCGTCAGAAAGTTGCGGCTGACCGGTGGCGAGCCGCTGGTGCGCCGCAACATCATGAGCCTGTTTCGCGCCCTCGGCCGCCACATCGACGCGGGCGCGCTGGACGAATTGACCCTGACGACAAACGGCAGCCAACTCGCCCGCCACGCCGAGGAATTGCGCCGCTATGGGGTGCGCCGCGTCAACGTGTCGCTCGACACGCTCGACCCGGCAAAATTCGCCCTGATCACCCGGCGCGGCCGGCTCGAAACCGTGCTCGACGGTCTCAGGGCGGCGAAGGCCGCGGGACTGGCGGTCAAGATCAACACCGTCGCGCTGCGCGGCATCAACGAGGACGAACTCGATGATCTCGTCGCCTGGTGCGGCGAAGAAGGCTTTGACCTGGTGCTGATCGAGGTCATGCCGATGGGCGATATCGGCGGCGAGAACCGGCTCGACCAGTACCTGCCGCTCTCCCTTGTGCGCGCCCGGTTGCAGCGGCGCTGGACCCTCTTGGACAGCGATTATCGCACCGGCGGTCCGGCGCGCTATGTCACGGTGCGCGAGACCGGCCGGCGGCTTGGCTTTATCACCCCTCTGACCCACAATTTTTGCGAGAGCTGCAACCGGGTGCGGCTGACCTGCACCGGCACGCTCTACATGTGCCTGGGGCAGGAGGACGCGGCCGATCTGCGCACGCCGGTGCGCCAGTCCGAGGGGGACGAGGCGCTGGTGGCGGCGATCCGCGAGGCGATCAGCCGCAAGCCGAAGGGGCACGACTTCATCATCGACCGCCGCCACAACCGGCCGGCTCTCGCCCGCCACATGAGCGTGACCGGCGGGTGAGCTTCTCCGCCACACCAAAGCTGGCCGTTGTCGCCGGTCCGAGCGAGCCGGCCGGGGAGGCGCTCGCCGAGTTGCGCCGGCTCTATCCGGTGGTGCCGCCGGAGCGGGCCGATGTCATCGTCTCGCTCGGCGGCGACGGCTTTATGCTGGAGACATTGCACCGCCATCTGTCGCGCGGGGTGCCGATCTTTGGCATGCATCGCGGCAGCGTCGGCTTTCTGATGAACGCCTATCGCCCGGAGGGCCTTGTCGAGCGCGTCGCCGCGGCGCAGCCGATCGTCCTTCATCCGCTCGAAATGACCGCCCTCGACGAGCACGGCGAGCACCGCCGGGCACTCGCCTTCAATGAGGTCTCGCTGCTGCGCGAGAGCCGGCAGGCGGCCAAGCTCAGGGTCAGTGTCGATGGCGTCGTGCGCATCGAGGAATTGATGGCCGACGGCGTTCTTGTTGCCACCCCGGTCGGCAGCACCGCCTACAACCTCTCGGCGCACGGGCCGATCATCCCCTTGGGCGCCGGCATCCTGGCGCTGACCCCGATCAGCGCCTTTCGCCCGCGGCGCTGGCGCGGCGCCCTGTTGCGCCACGAGGCAAAGATCACGATCGCGGCGCTCGAACGCGACAAGCGCCCGGTCAGCGCCGTCGCCGACTTTACCGAGGTGCGCGATGTCGCGACCGTCGAGGTCTGCGAGAACCGCGGAATCGCGATGACCCTCCTGTTTGACGCCGACTTCAATTTCGAAGAGCGCGTCTACAAGGAGCAGTTTGCCAACTGACGCGGCTCAATGCCCGTACCCTGTCCCGGGCGTGGTCTTGCCGCGAAAGACCCAGTGGGCATAGCCGAGATAGAGAAGGATGATCGGCAGGATGATGACGGTGCCGATGCCGAGGAAGATCAGCGTCGGGAGCGAGGAGGCGGCCTGCCACAGGGTCAGCGAATAAGGGACGGCATAGGGCCACAGGGTGATCCCGAGACCCAGCAAGGCCAAGAGAAACAGCGCGATCGACAACAGAAACGGGAGCGCCTCGCGGCTGCCGTCGAGGGTTTTCCAGATCCCCCATGCGGCGAAGAGGGTGAAAGCCGGCGCCAGCCACAGAAAATAGATGTCGGGCGCGCCAAACCAGCGATGGGCGGCCTCGGGATGGGTCCACGGGGTCCACACGCTGATGACGAGCAGAAAGAAAAGCGAGAGCAGCAGAGCGGGCCGCGCCGCCCGGCGGCCAAAGGCTTGCGTCGTGCCGGTCGTCTTCATGGTGAGCCAGGTCGCGCCCAACAGCGCATAGCCGGCAAACAGACCGAGACCGGTCACCACCGCGAAGGGGGTCAGAAAACCGTAGGCGCTTCCGGCAAAGGCGCCGTCCTTGACCGGGATGCCGTTGATAGTGGCGCCGAGCGCCATCCCCTGGGTAAAGGCCGCCAGCGCCGAGCCGCCGCAGAACGCCCAGTCCCACGCCCGCTTCCCGCCTGCGGCGCGAAAGCGGTACTCAAAGGCGACGCCGCGAAAGATGAGGCCAAACAGCATCAGCACAAGCGGCAGATAAAGCGCCGGCAGGATCGTCGCATAGGCGAGCGGAAAGGCGCCGATCAGCACGGTGCCGCCAAACACCAGCCAGGTCTCGTTGCCGTCCCAGATCGGCGCGACCGAGTTCATCATGATGTCGCGGTCGCTCTCGCTCGGCGCCAGCAGAAAAAGGATGCCGATGCCGAGATCAAAACCGTCGGCGATCACATACATCGCGATGCCAAAGGCCATCGCGATGCCAAAGAGAAAAGGCAGAATGGTCATCGCCGTCACTGCGCGGGGCTCCGGGCCGGCGCCGAGTCCTTGCCCGGGCGCACGGCGTGGGGATCATCCGTCGGCGCGGCGATCTGCGGGCCGCGCAGCACGATCCCCCCGGCGTACCAGAAGAACGCCACAAGCAGGACCGCGTAGACGATAAAGAACAGGATCAGCGAGGTCGCCACCACCTGCGGCGGCAGCGGCGAGACGGCATCCGCGGTGCGCAGATGGCCATAGACGATCCAGGGCTGGCGGCCGACCTCGGTGACAGTCCAGCCGGCGAGGATCGCGACAAACGGCAGCGGACTCGAAAAGGCGCAGACCGCCGCGAAAGCGCGCGTATCGTAAAGCCGGCGCAGAAATCTCAGGATCAGCCCGGCCAGCGCGATCAGGAAAAGAATAACGCCGATCCCGACCATCACGCGAAAGGCATAGAAAACGTAGGGCACGGGCGGCTGATCGCGACGCGTCACGGCCTTCAGCCCCTCGACCCGGCCGGTCCAGCTATGGGTCAGGATCAGGCTGCCGAGATCGGGGATAGACAGCTCGTAATCGTTGCGCTGGGCGTTCTGATCGGGCCAGGCGAAGAGGACCAACGGCTGGCCGCGTCGCGTGTCCCAGTCTCCCTCCATCGCCGCGACCTTGATCGGCTGGTATTCCAGGGTGTTGCGGCCGTGCAGATCGCCGAGAAAGATCTGCAACGGCGTCAGGATGATGGCGACCCACATCGCGAGCGAGAACCCGGCCCGCGCAAACTCGCCGTGCCGGCCGCGCCACAGATAAAACCCGGTGACGCCGATCACGACAAACGCACCGGCGATATAGGCGGCCGTCACCATGTGCGCAAAACGGTACGGAAAGGACGGGTTGAAGATCGCACTCGCCCAATTCGCGATCTGGAACTTGCCGTGGGCGATGGTGAACCCGGCCGGGGTCTGCATCCAGCTGTTGGCGGCGAGAATCCAGAACGCGCTCGCCAGCGCGCCGAGCGCGACCATCAGACAGGCGATAAAGTGCAGCCGGCGGCCAAAGCGGTCCATGCCAAACAGCATGATCCCGATAAACCCCGCTTCGAGAAAAAAGGCGGTCATCACCTCATAGGTGAAGAACGGGCCGATGACATTGGCGACCTTGGCAGAATAGACGCTCCAGTTGGTCCCGATCTCATAGGACAAGACGATCCCGGTGACGACGCCCATCGCAAAGCCGAGGGCAAAGAGATGAATCCAGAAGCGCAGGAGATCGCGATAGACGGCCCGGCCGGTCGCCCGCCACAGCACACCCAGCAGCACGATATAGCCGGAGATGCCGATGCTGTAGGCGGGCCACAGGATGTGATAGCCGATCGTCAGCGCAAACTGGGCGCGTGACAGCAGCACAGTCGTCGGGTTCATCGTCCGGCGGGCGCTTCCGGCTTTTCGAACAGGGCGAGGCTCTCCATCGCGAGACCATAGCCCAGGAGCTCGTGCATCTGCCGGCGCAGGTATTCGGTGAACATGAGGCGGGTGTAGCGCAGCAGCAGGGTCGGCTTTTTGGCCAGATCGGCGGCCAGTTCGCGGGCCCGCGTCATCAGGCGATCGGGCGGCAGGACCTCGGCGACCAGTCCGAGACGGTGCGCCTCATGGGCGTCGAGCGTCTGCCCGGTCAGCAGAAAATAGCGGCCGCGGTTGAGGCCGAGGAGCAGCGGATAGACGATGTGCACCCCGTCGCCCGGCACGACATCGGAATTGAAATGGGCCGAATCCTGGAACTGCGCGGTGTCGGCGGCGAGCACGATGTCGCACAGAAGCGGGATCTCGGAATGGCGCCAGGCCGGGCCGTTGATCGCGCTCACGACCGGCACTTCGATGGCGAGCAGGTTCATCAGCAGATGCCGGCCCTCCCAGTGGATGCGGTCGATGCGCTCGATCGACGGGCGCGCAGGAAAGGACGAGGTGCCCGGCGTCGCGCGCGGTCCGGAAAACTCGGCGCCGGTGCCGGTCAGGATGACGACCCGGTTGTCGCGGTCGGCGCCGATGTCGTGAAAGGCTTCCGGCAACTCGCCATGCGGCAGAAAACCCCAGCGCAGCGGGCCGCCGTCGGTGTGGAGCGTGACTTCGAGGATGCCGTCGCGGCGCTCCATGCGCATCGTCTTGTATTTGTTGCGGTACTCGTCGAGCGTGCTCATCGCCGCCTCCCCCATGGGACGTGATCGCTTTTCTCAGCTTAGCACCCGCTCGGCCGATCGCCCACCGGCGCGGCGCGCTCGCCCGCCGCGTGGAAATGTTCTAGGATCGCGCGATCGGCTTTTCCGGGAGGAATATATGCCTGTGATCAAGATCAACGATCTCGCTTATGGGCGGCTCAGCGCCCCCGATCTCGACAAGGAAGAGGAGTTTCTGAGCGATTTCGGGCTGATCCGCTCGGCCCGCACGCCGACTGCGCTCTACATGCGCGGCACCGACCCGCCGCATCACATCCATGTCACGCAATTGGGCGAGCCGCGCTATGTCGGCGTTGCCTTTCACGTCGCCGATCCCGACGATCTCGAAAAAATCTCCCGCGCTCCCGGCGCCTCGCCGATCGAGACCATCGACGAACCCGGCGGCGGCCGGCGCGTGCGCCTCACCGACCCGGACGGCTATCAGGTCGAGGTCATCCATGGGATGGAGAGGCTCGCGCCGATCCCGGTCAACCGGCCGCGGGTCAATTCCGGCAACGAAAGGCGCCGCCAGGGCGAGTTGTTCCGCGTCCCGCGCGGCCCTTCGCAGATCAAGCGCTTTGGCCATTTTGTCGTGATGAGCAAGAATTTCGAGAAAATGCTGGGCTGGTATCGCGAGATGTTCGGCTTCCGCTGCTCCGACGAATTCTATGCCGGCGACAAAAGCAACGTGGTCGGCTCGTTCAACCGCCTCGACCGCGGCGACGAGTATGTCGATCACCATGCGTTCTTCTGTATCCGCGGCGACAAGAGCGGGCTCAATCACCTGTCCTTTGAGGCTCGCGACATCGACGACATCATGATCGGCCACGAGCACCTGAAAACCAAGCCCTACGAGCACATGTGGGGGATCGGCCGCCATCTGCTCGGCAGCCAGGTGTACGACTACTGGGCCGATCCATGGGGCCGCGTGCACGAGCACTGGGCCGACACCGACGTGCTCAACGCCCGCACCCCGCCCAACCTGATCGAGCGCGGCGAGGGTGCGGGCGGACCGTGGGGCGAGCCGCCATCGGCCCGCTTTATGGGCCACGCCTCGCCCTGAACGCAGCGCGCTCGAATAACCCCTCGCCCCCCTTACCCTTCCCTCTCCCCCACTGGGGGAGAG
>JBOHMF010000088.1:0-12216 GCA_050730055.1 Allostellaceae bacterium | reverse complement strand
GCTGGTGTGAGGGGTGAGGACAGCGACGCGGCCAGAACCCGGCGTCTCGACCAATGGCTCTGGTTTGCCCGCCTGGCCCAGAGCCGCTCGCTCGCCGCGCGGCTGATCGCCGCCGGCGCCGTCACCCTCAACGGCGCCGTCGCGCGCAAGGCCAACCAGGCAGTCCGCGTCGGGGACGCTCTCGCCGTGCCGCAGGGCGGCTTTCACCGCAGCCTGCGCGTGGTGGCGCTCGGCGCTCGCCGCGGCCCCTACGCCGAAGCGCGTCTGCTGTACGACGAGACCGCCCGGCCGAGGCAGCTTGCCGCGCCGGCGGCGCCGTGGGAACCGCTGCTCGCCGATGAGCCGGCGGACGGGGAGGACGGGTCGCCCGGCGCGCCACGATGACGCCCTAAAGACCGGTCTCGGCGAGGAGCGCCGCGACCACCCGGTCGGCGGCGAAGTATTCATGGGCGAGATCGCGCGCCGCCCGGCTGTGGTGCGGGTAATCGGCCGCGATCGCGTCGATTGCCGCGAGCGCCTCGTCCAGGCTCTCGTAGTCAAAGAGGCCCTGCCCGACGGGGCAGAAGCTGGAAAACCCGGTGCGCATCGTCACCACCGGCCGGCCGGCCGCCAGATAACAGACGCTGCGGTCGCTGAACCAGCCGCTCCTGGGCCGCACATAGATATCCTTCGCAACCGTGAACTCGCCGCGCGAATGGGCGATGAACTGCCGGTAGCTCTCCATCTCGGCCGAGATCGGGCGCGGATCGACGATCTCCCAGCCGGCGGCGCAGAGCTGCGCGCGCACCGCTTTGTCGGGCGGAAGCAGCGCCAGGCGGAAGCCGGTCTGCGGCCGGTGCCGCGGCAGGTCGAGAAAGCGCAGAAAATTGACGTGCTTTGACCACTGATAGGTCTCGCCGGCAAAGGCGATGTTCTTGCCCTTGTTCTCCCAGGTGGCCACCGTCGTAAACGCGGCGGGCATCCCCACCGGCTCGGGCCACAGCGCCGGATCGACCGGCGGCCGGGTCGGGCGCCAGGGGAGACCGGCCAAGGGGATCGGGCAATCCGGCGCGCCGAGGTTCTCGCCATAGGTGAAGAAGTGGGTATGGGCGTCGAGATAGGCGCGCGCGGCGGGATCGCCCGCGGCATATTTGATCTGCTCGTAGACCGGATCGGTGTCGATCATGATGCGCACCGGGCAGGCAAGGTGCTCGGCGCGCAGGCGGGTCGCACCGCACAGGTTCACGATCCCGTCCGCCTCGGTAAAGAGCGCCCTGACCCGCGCCTGCGGGAGGCCGTGCCGGACATCATTGATCGCGTCCCAGTACGACCAGCGCCCGCCAAAGCCGTAGCGCTCCATGACCCGGCGCAGATGCGCGACATTGCCGCGGCAGTCCATCACGACGCTGTTGGCGCCGGGATCATAGGGGTTGGCGCCGTGATCCTCGACATACCAGGCCTCGTAGCCGAGCTTTTCGAGCGCGAGCAGATAGTGCATCGCCTGCCAGGCGATCCCGGCCAAGGGCATCTGGGCGACAAAATGCAGCAGGACGATGCGGCCGCGTCGCATGATCGCGAGGTCCTCATGCGGGACGAGTGGTGCGACAACGCGCGAGGTCGCCGCCGCCTTCCCGGTCCGCCAACGGGACGGCCCGCCTGCGGGAAAGTCCCTAGCGGGCGTAGGGTTGCCGCCCGTCGGCGCCCGTGTTAGGCAGGAGCCATGATCGAGAGCATCCGGCAATTGCTGAGCGAGGTGTTTGCGCCGGAAGAGGACGGCGGCGACCCGCTCGAAGTGGCCCTGGCCGCGCTGCTGGTCGAGACGGCCACCAGCGACCACCATTTTGACGAGCGCGAGCGGGTGGTGATCGGGCGCCTGCTCGAACGGCGTTTTGACCTCTCGCCCGAGCGGGCGGGAGAACTCCTGGCTGCCGGCGCGCGCGAAGCCGAGCGCGAGGCCGAGATCTTTCACCTGATCCGCACGCTCAACGAGCGCTTGTCGCACGCCGAGCGGGTCGAGCTGATCGAGATGCTGTGGGAGGTCGCCTATGCCGACGGCGTGCTCGACCAGTATGAGGACAGCCTGTTGCGCCGCGTTGGCGGTCTTACCTATGTCGACGACCGCGAGCGCGGCTTGGCGCGCCGGCGCGTGCTGCGCCGGCTCGGGATTGATCCGGCGTGACCCCGCGGGCCGGAACGCCGCAGCCTGAGGAGAAGAACGAAAGCCCATGACCTACGTCGTCACGGAAGCCTGCATCCGTTGCAAGTACACGGATTGCGTCGAGGTCTGTCCGGTGGACTGCTTCTACGAAGGCGAGAACATGCTCGTCATCCACCCGGATGAATGCATCGACTGCGGGGTGTGCGAACCCGAATGCCCGGTCGAGGCGATCATCCCGGACAGCGAGCCGGTCGCCGAGCGCTGGCTCGAACTCAACCGCCAATACGCCTCGAACTGGCCCAACATCACGCGCAAAAAGCCCTATCCGCCGGACGCCGACGATTGGAAGGACGTGGCGGACAAGTACGACCAGTGCTTCAGCCCAAAACCGGGCGGGGACTGAACTCCCCGGCCGCTCCGATCGCCCGCGGGGTGGCGCGGCGGCGTGAGTGCGGCCGGGCGCGACAATCCCTGTTCTCGTTCAAACGGCGCGCCGCAGGTTGGGCCAAGGGTCGTTCGCGCCCCGCCGGAGCGGCGTTTTCGCATTAGGGCGTTCCGGTTTTGCGCCGTTTGCTCTAGGGTGCCGGATGGGCGGGGGGAGCCCGCAGGGCTGTCGCAGCCGCATTGCGGCGGTGTCCGATAGAGGTTGTGGATGGGGCTGACACGGCGCCTTCGCGGCTGGGCCGGCTGGATCGGCCTGTGGCGCAAGGCGGCGATCGTTCTGGCGGCGGCGGCGCTCGCCTCGGGGGTGGCCACCTACATGGCGCTGACCGGAGCGCCGCCCTTTGGCCCCGACCCGAACGCCGTTCTCTCGCTGTTGAACCTCGATCTCGTTCTGCTGCTGACCTTGGGGGCGCTGATCGTCAAGCGCCTCTTTGAGGTCTGGGCCGAGCGCCGGCGCGGTCTGGCAGGATCGCGCTTGCAGGTGCGCCTCGTGGTGCTGTTCAGCCTGATTGCCGTACTGCCGACCATCATCGTCGCCGTCTTTTCCTACCTTTTTTTCAGCTTCGGGGTCGAATCCTGGTTCAGCAATACGGTGCGGACGGCGATCACCGAGTCGGTCAAGGTCGCCGAAGCCTACCTGCGCGAGCACCAGCAGGCGATCAAGGCCGACGTCCTGGCGATGGCCAATGATCTCAACCGCGATGCGGTCGTCCTCCAGCTCGATCCGGAGCGCCTGTCGCAGGTCGTCTCCGCCCAGGCGGCTTTGCGCGGGCTGACCGAGGCGCTGATCTTTGACAGCCACGGGCACGTGCTGGCGCAGTCGGCCCTGTCCTTCACGCTCGGCCTGGAGCCGGTCCCCCAGGAGGCGATCCAGATCGCCAATGCCGGCGATGTCGCCATCATGACCAGCCCGCATGACGACCGGGTTCGCGCGCTGGTTCGCCTCGACCAGTTTGGCAAGGTCTATCTCTACGTCGCCCGCTACATCGAGCCGCGGGTCATCGCCCACATGGAGGAGACCCAGCGCGCCGCCGCGCAGTACCGGCGCATGGAGGGGCAGCGCTCGGGTTTTCAGATCACCTTCGCCCTCATATTCCTGATGGTGGCGATGCTGTTTCTGGTGGCCGCGGTAGTCATGGGCATCCATTTCGCCACCGGCATCGTCGTCCCGATCAGCCGGCTTGTGACCGCCGCCGAGCGGGTCAGCGGCGGTGATCTCAGCGCCCGCGTTCCCGAGGTCGGCAAGGATGACGAGCTCGCCTCCCTGGTGCGCGCCTTCAACCGCATGACCCGGCAGATCGAAAGCCAGCAGGGCGAATTGAAGGAAGCCAACCGCCAGCTCGATGACCGGCGGCGGTTTACCGAGACGGTCCTGGCCGGCGTCTCGGCCGGTGTCATCGGTCTTGATGCGCAGGGCCGCATCCATCTGCCAAACCGCTCGGCCTCGGCGCTCCTCGGCGTCGATCTCGAACAGGCGATCGGCCACGATCTCGCCCAGCTCGCACCCGAGATGGCGGGACTGCTCGACATGGCCGAGCGCCGCCCCGACCGCCTCGCGCAATCGCAGGTCCAGGTGGCGCGCGGCAACGGCACGCGCACCCTTCTGGTGCGCATCGCCGCCGAGGCGGAGGGGTCCGACGGCGGCTTTGTCGTCACCTTTGACGACATCACCGAACTCGTGTCGGCCCAGCGCAAGGCCGCCTGGGCCGACATCGCCCGCCGCATCGCCCACGAGATCAAGAACCCATTGACCCCGATCCAGTTATCGGCCGAGCGGCTACGCCGCAAGTATCTGAAGGAGATCAGCAAGGACCCCGAGACCTTTGCCATCTGCACCGACACGATCATCCGCCATGTCGGCGATATCGGCCGCATGGTCGATGAATTTTCCGCCTTTGCGCGGATGCCGGCGGCGGTGTTGCGGCCCGAGGATCTGGTCGAGATCGTGCGCCGGGCTGTCGTTCTGCAAAAGACTGCCCACCCCGAGATCGCTTTTGCGACCGCGTTCCCCGCCCACCCGGTCATGGTCCGCTGCGATTCGCGGCTCGCGGGTCAGGCCGTCGTCAATATCGTCAAGAACGGCATCGAGGCGATCCAGGCGCGAATCGCCGAACGCGGCGCGGACCCGCCCGGACAGATCCGCGTCGCGCTGATCGAGGCGCCGGGCGAAACCGCCGTGGTTGTCGAGGACAACGGCAAGGGCCTGCCGGCGCAGGACCGCGAGCGTCTGACCGAGCCCTATGTCACGACGCGCGCCAAGGGCACGGGACTGGGTCTCGCCATCGTCAAAAAGATCATGGAAGATCACGAGGGGGAGCTGGTCCTGGAGGATCGCGAGCCGCACGAGGGCGAGCCGCCGGGGGCGCGGGTCAGTCTGGTGTTCGTGCGCGGCGAGCGGGGCACCGCGGAGCTTCTCGACCGGACGCGGGAAATGAGTGCCGTCGGCCATGGCGCATGACATTCTGATCGTCGACGACGAAGCCGATATCCGCATGCTGATCGCGGATATCCTCAAGGATGAAGGTTACGCGACGCGCGAGGCGGCGAACAGCAACGAGGCGCTGGCTGCGATCCGGGGCCGGCAACCGGCGCTCGCGCTCCTCGACATCTGGCTGCGGGAGAGCGAACTCGACGGCATCGAGATCCTGAAGCGGCTGCGCGCCGAGATGCCGTGGGTCCCGGTGGTCATGATCAGCGGCCACGGCACGATCGAGACGGCGGTCGAGGCGATCAAGATCGGCGCCTATGATTTTCTCGAAAAGCCGTTCAAGGCCGACCGTCTCCTCCTGATCGTGGCGCGCGCCATCGAAGCGGCGCAATTGCGTCGCGAAAACGAGGAGCTGAAGCTGCGGGCGGGGGGTGAGATCGATCTCGTCGGCGCCTCGCCGGCCGCCAACCAGTTGCGCCAGCAGATCGAGCGGGTGGCCCCGACCGGCAGCCGCGTCTTTGTCACCGGGCCGCCGGGCGCGGGCAAGGAGGTGGTGGCCCGCCTTCTGCACACGCGCTCGCGCCGCGGCAAGGGATCGTTTGTCCCGGTCAACTGCGCGACGATGCGGCCGGAGCGGCTCGAAACCGAGCTGTTTGGCAGCGAGGCGGGGGGCGATGGGGCGCCGCGCAAGATCGGCACCTTTGAGCGCGCGCATGGCGGCACCCTGTTTCTCGACGAGGTCGCCGACATGCCGCTCGAAACCCAGGGCAAGATTGTCCGCGTCTTGCAGGAGCAGACCTTTGAGCGGGTCGGCGGGACCCACCGCGTCGATGTCGATGTGCGCGTCCTGGCGTCCTCCAATCGCGATCTCTCGGCTGAGATCGCCGCCGGCCGCTTTCGCGAGGACCTGTTCTACCGGCTCTCCGTGGTGCCGATCCGGGTCCCGCCGCTGCGCGAGCGGCGCGAGGACATCCCCCTTCTCGCCCGCCATTTCATGGCCCGCGGCGCCGAGGCGACGCGCCTCAGCCCGCGCGAGTTTGGCGAGGACGCGATGGCCGCGCTCCAGGCCCATACCTGGCCCGGCAATGTGCGGCAGTTGCGCAATGTCGTCGAGTGGCTGCTGATCATGGCGCCGGGCGAGACGAAAGAGCCGGTGCGCGCCGACATGCTGCCCAACGAGATCACCGCGATCGCTCCGACCGTGGTGAAATGGGACAAGGGCGGCGAGATCATGACCCTGCCGCTGCGCGACGCGCGCGAGGTGTTTGAGCGCGAATACCTTCTGGCCCAGGTGACCCGCTTTGGCGGCAACATCTCGCGCACCGCCGCCTTTGTCGGCATGGAGCGCTCGGCGCTGCACCGCAAACTGAAGTCGCTCGGCGTCTTTGGCAGCGAGCGCGCGCTCAAGCTCGGGGTTTGAACGGCAAAATCACTCTCACCGCGACGGGGAGGGTACGGGGGAAGGGGGAACCATGCCGCGCGTCGTCGAACCCGACGCTGCCGTCGCGCCGCCCGGGGTGGCGGCGGGTCGCGCGCCACCGATCCTGTCGCGTCCGCGCGCCATCCTGTTTGACTGGGACAACACCCTCGTTGATAGCTGGGCGACGATCCATCATGCGGTCAGTGCCGCCCTCAACGCGATGAGCCTGCCGGAGTGGTCGCTGGCCGAAACCAAGACCCGTCTCAGCCTGCCGGACATCTTCCCCCGGCATTTTGGCGCGCGCTGGGAGGAGGCGCGCGGGTTCTATCTTGCCGCCTTCGAGGCCGTTCATCTCGGCTGGTTGACGTCGCTGCCCGGCAGTGTCGAAGTGTTGCAGGCGCTGTCCGGAACCGGCGTCTTTCTCGGGGTCGTCAGCAACAAGACCGGCAGCCTGCTGCGCCGCGAGGCGGAGCGGCTCGGCTGGACACCCTATTTTGGCAGCATCATCGGCGGCGGCGATGCCGCCGCCCTCAAACCGGACGCGGCGCCGGCCCTTCTCGCGCTGGCCGGGAGTGGGATCGCCGTCGGTGAAGAGGTGTGGCTGGTCGGCGACACCGCCATCGACATGCTGTGTGCCCGGAATGCCGGATGCCTCCCTGTGCTGCTCGGCGCCGCGCCGGCGGGCGTGGAATTCGTCGCCGCACCGCCGCGGCTCACCTTTTCCGACGGGCCCGCCCTCATTCGTTTTGTACAGGACTTGTGATTCGGCAACGCGAAACCATCTTCGTACCGGCCATGCGACGGCAGGGGCCGGCCCGGTTGCGCCTGTCGTGCGGGAGGCTGGTGCAGCCCAAAGAAACAATTGGGAGATACCCATGTCTGCGGAGAAATCACAAAATGTGCAGGACGTGTTTCTCAATCACGTCCGCAAGAACAAAACGCCGGTCACGGTTTTCCTCGTCAATGGTGTGAAATTGCAGGGGATCATCACCTGGTTTGACAATTTCTGCGTGCTGTTGCGGCGGGACGCCCATTCGCAGCTCGTATACAAACACGCGATCTCGACAGTGATGCCGGCGCAGCCGGTGCAGCTCTTTGAGGCCGGCCGGGAGGATCCGGAATCCTGACGCGCGGCGATCACACGGACGGGCTGACCCGCGGCGCGCCGACCGGGCGCGCGCTGGTTGTTCATCCCGCCGCAAAAGCGGGGGCGGGCGCGAGCGAACGCTCGCGCGAAGCGCGGCTCGCCGAGACGGTTGGTCTTGCCGGTGCGATCCGCCTCGATATCGTCGGAGCCGAGATCGTCCCCGTTGCGCGGCCAAGCCCGGGCACGCTCCTCGGCCGCGGCACCGTGGCGCGGCTCGGCGAGAGGGTCCGCGAGGACGCGGTCGAGTTGGTCGTCATCGATGCGCCGCTCTCCCCGGTGCAGCAGCGCAACCTCGAAAAAAGCTGGCAGGCCAAGGTTATCGACCGTACCGGCCTGATCCTCGAAATCTTTGGCGAACGGGCGCGCACGCATGAGGGGCGCCTGCAGGTCGAACTGGCGGCCTTGACCTATCAGCGCTCGCGGCTGGTGCGCTCGTGGACCCATCTGGAGCGCCAGCGCGGCGGGTTCGGTTTTCTCGGCGGTCCCGGCGAGAGCCAGCTCGAACTCGACCGGCGCCTCATCGGCGAGCGCATCGCCAAGCTCCGGCGCGAGCTCGACGGTGTCCAGCGCACCCGCGCGCTCCATCGCGAGGCGCGCCGGCGCGTGCCCTATCCGGTGATCGCGCTGGTCGGCTACACCAATGCCGGCAAATCGACCCTGTTCAACCGCCTGACCGGAGCGGGGACCGAGGCCGGCGACATGCTGTTTGCGACGCTTGATCCGACGATGCGGAGGCTCGATCTGCCTTCCGGCAAAAAGGCCATCCTGTCGGATACGGTCGGTTTCATCTCCGATCTGCCGACCCATCTCGTTGCCGCCTTTCGTGCCACCCTCGAAGAAGTCACCGAGGCCGAGGTGATCGTGCACGTGCGCGACGCCCATCATCCCGACAGCGCGGCGCAGCGCGCCGACGTGCTTGCGGTGCTGACCGATCTCGGTCTTGGCGAGCGGATCGAGGGGGGAGTGATCGAGGTAATGAACAAGATCGATCTCCTCGATCCGGCGGCCCGCGCCCGTCTCGCCAACCAGATCCTGCGCAATGAGGAGCAGGTCAGCCTGTCGGCGGCGACCGGGGAGGGGTGCGAGGATCTCCTGGCGCTCTTCGACCGCCGGCTTGACCATAGCG
This sequence comes from Allostellaceae bacterium, assembly GCA_050730055.1. Classification (GTDB taxonomy): domain Bacteria; phylum Pseudomonadota; class Alphaproteobacteria; order ATCC43930; family CGMCC-115725; genus AP-15. Next base: position 3,514 of record JBOHMF010000088.1, on the reverse strand, counting down.
ACCGCGTTGTCCGCCTCGATGTGCCACACGCCGACGGACAGACCCTGGCCTGGATCTATCGGCACGGTGAGGTTTTGGGGCGCCGCGACGACGAGCGCGCCACCCATCTCGCGGTGCGCCTCAGCGAAGCCGATCTCGGCCGCCTGCGCCACCGGCAGCGGGTGCATTAAGCAAATTCCGCCAGTACTGCAGGGTGGGTTGAGCAACGCGAAACCCACCGTTCCGGCCGATAAATGATGGGTTTCGCTCCGCTCAACCCATCCTACGGAATTATGGCTTCTCCGCGCGCTTGACCTCCTGCCACAGGGCTTCGAGGGCGTCGAGATCGGCGCCGATACCGTGTTCGGCGGCCTGCGTCTCGACCTGGCGGAAGCGGCGCTCGAATTTTGCAGTGGCGCGCCGCAGTGCCGTCTCGGGGTCGAGGTCGAGCTTGCGCGCCAGATTGGCAACGGCGAACAGAAGATCGCCCAACTCGTCCTCGATCGCTTCCTTCCCGCCGTCCTGGTCGATCTCGTGGCCGAGTTCACCGATTTCCTCGGCGATCTTGGGCAGCACCGCGCTCGCTTCCGGCCAGTCAAAGCCGATCCGCGCCGCGCGGTTCTGGAGCTTGACTGCGCGCATGAGGGCCGGGAGCGCCAGCGCGACCCCGTCGAGGACGCTTTCCGTCAGACCCGCAGCGCGCCGTTCTGCAGCCTTGTGTTCCTCCCAGGCCGCGCGGAGCCCGTCCTCGGGCCGCGCTTCGCGCGGACCCGAGGAGGATGCCGCCGAGGCGATCCTGGCCGTGGCAAAAACATGCGGATGACGCCGCACCATCTTGTCGGCGATCGCCGCCGCGACATCGTCAAAGCCGAACAGGCCCGCCTCCTCGGCCATGCGGGCGTGAAAGACGACCTGGAACAGCAGGTCGCCAAGTTCGTCTTTCAGCGCCGCCATGTCATCGCGCGCGATTGCGTCGGCAACCTCATAGGCTTCCTCGATCGTGTAGGGGGCGATCGTTGCAAAATCCTGCTCGCGGTCCCACGGGCAGCCGCGCTCCCTGTCGCGCAGTTGCGCCATGATGGCGAGCAGACGGTCAATCGGGCGGCTCATGCGCTCTCCGATGTCAGGCGTTTTCTGAGAAAATAACGCCGGTGGTCGGGCGGATAGTCGAGCGTGCCAAACACCTCGTAGCCAAAGCGCGGGTAGAACTCCGGTCCCTGGAACGAGAAGGTGTCGAGCAGGGCGGAATGACAGCCGCGTTCGATCGCGCGGCGCTCGGCCAGAGCCAGCAAATGGCTGCCGATGCCGCGGCGGCGCAGATCGGCATGCACCCAGAGCTCGGCGACAAAGAGCCAGCCGGCATAGGTGGTGCCGACCAGACCGGCTCTGATCTCGCCGCCGCCGTCGCGCACAAAAAAGCCCATGCGAGAATAGCCGGTGTCGCCGAGAAACTGCCGATTGTAGATGTCAAGAGCTTGGCCGAGCCGGTTCCAATCCTCAAGCGAAGGACGGTCTTCGACGCTGAGCGACAATCCCGGCGGCAGGTCCACCGGCCCCTCCCATGCTATGATGCTGCAGCCAACGTAAACTCTCGGTCAGGGGGGCGATAGCGGTGGAAGAACGGGAGCTGGAGATCGTGCGGCGCGCCTATGCCAGGCAGGTGATGGCAGCGGCGGACGTGAAGGAGGCGCGGGTCGAAGCCGCCTTTGCCGCGGTCCGGCGCGAGGATTTTCTCGGTCCCGGCCCGTGGCCGGTGCTGCGCGGGCGCGTTCTGGCTCCCCGCTATGTTATGACGCCGGAGGCCGATCCGATTCATCTCTACATCAACAGCGTCATCGGCATCCTGCCCGAGCGCAAGCTCAACAACGGCGAGCCTTCATTGCACGCTGCGCTGATCGCCGCCGCCGCGCCGCAAGCGGGTGAGCACGTCGTCCATGTCGGCGCCGGAGTCGGCTATTACACCGCGATCCTGGCCGAGTTGGCCGGCGCGTCCGGCCGGGTGACGGCGATCGAATACGATCCCGGCCTCGCCGCCCGCGCTGCCGCCAATCTCGCGTCGATGTCCCATGTTCGCGTCATCGCCGGCGACGGCACACGCCTCGCCTTTGATCCGGCCGATGTCATTTATGTCAATGCCGGGGCGACGCGGCCGGCCGATCCCTGGCTCGACGGACTTCGAGAGGGCGGGCGGCTCATCCTGCCGCTGACCGCGCACGGCTTTCCGCAAACCGACGCCCGCCGCGGTGCGGTGTTTCGCATCGAGCGCCGGGGTGAGGAATTTCTGGCGCGCCGGATCTCGCCGGTCGCGATCTTTCCCTGCGAGGGCGGGCGCGACGAAGCGTCCGAAAAGGCGCTCGCCGCCGCCTTTGACAGGGGCGGGGCCGAGCGCGTAACCCGGCTCTATCGTAGTGACAACTTGCCGGAAGAGGACTGCTGGCTGCGCGCGCCCGGCTGGTGCCTCGCCTATCGCTGAGTGTCCGTCCGGAAACGACACATTCGGGATCAGTGTCTTATGAAAACGTCATGCCCGGCCTTGTGCCGGGCATCCACGTCCCTGCCATAGCCGCCGGCAGCCGCTATTGGCGCGTGGATGGCCGGGTCAAGCCCGGCCATGACGAGAGAGGGGTGATCTGAGATCATGTTGATTTTCTATATATTGTTTCCGGACGGACACTGAGGGATGCCGGGCCGCGCGGCCGATAATCGGGGCTATTTCTTGATGCTCGTATAGGGCGCCTCGACCGTGCCGGTGCGGTACTTTGCCGGTTCGAGGATCACCTCGGTCTTGGCGTTCCTGAAATCGGCGAGAGTATTGCCCTTGATGCCCTGCCACTGCACTTCGAGCACCCGCGACTTTGACCACTCGCCGTTCTTGCCAAACTTGACCGGGCCGACGATCGTACTGAAGGTGTGGCTGTGCAGGTATTGCACGATCTTGTCCTGGTTGAGGCCCTTTGTTGCGGTGATCGCGTCGCCCAGAACCTGCAACTCGGCATAGGCAAAGGGCGGCAAGTACCAGCCCAGCGGATCGACGCCTTCCTTGACCGCCTCTGCCTGATATTCCTTCAGAAACGCGCGGATGCCGGGGAATTGCATCGTCGGCGCCGGGATCCAGAAATCATAGTCGATGATGCCGTTGAGCTTGGGTCCGAATTGCAGCTTGAACGGGGTGTACTGGAAACCGACCATGCCGCCGCCAAAAAACCGGGTCTTGAGCCCGACCTCAAGCGCGGCGCGCAGCATCCCGGCCGAGCCGGGCGGGTAGGCGGCGACAAACACGGCGTCGGGGTTGGTTGCGTTGATGGCGTGGATGATCGGGGTGAAATCCGCGGTCGAAGGCGGAAAAGTCTGATCATAGACGATCTTGACGTGATCGGCTGCGGCGACCGCGCGCGCGCCCTTCAATGCGGCGATCGGATATTCGGCGTCGGCCCCGACGATCGCCAGGGTCTTTGGCCGCGGTTTCTGCGCCAATATGACCTGGAAGAACGGGGTGACAAAGGCGCGCTCGGGATCGGGACCGGTCGGCAGCATC